>JAYSZD010000097.1:0-5453 GCA_043738185.1 Hymenobacter sp.
TGAAAAACCCCTGCCGGTTGCGGTAGGGGTTTTTTTGTGCGATGGCTCCCTGCTTGCGGTAGCACCAGGGCGTTAGCTTAGTAGGTAGGAAGGATGGGATTGCCTGATACAAAAAGCCTGGCCGGCAACTCGAAGAAAGACCCTACGCATGGAAATGATACGCATCTGAGAAGGGCTACGGGAGGATGTAAGGTGCCTGAACATCCGGTTTAGTTGGCCCGTATATCTTCCAGACTAATTTATTTGCCGTGCCAGAGCCGATATTTTTAAGTTCCGCTTTTTCGCTTGTGTACCGCGCCGATTTGGGTATTCTCATTGGTCGCTGGCTGCACGCCCTGCCGCCGCCCGAGTTGCAAGGCACTTATCAGGCTATGCTGGCGGCTGCCCAGGCCCACGGCAACTGCCGCTTCTGGCTCTTGGACCTACGCCGCCGCCCTTTGGCCGGCCCTGACCTGAACGAGTGGTTTCGCGAGCAATTCTCACCCCAACTCGCTGCGGTGCTAGACGGACCTTTGTTTACGGCATACCTGGCCGGCCCGCACCAGCGGATAGCTGCTGAGAGCGTCGAAATGGAGCTCCACTTGCGCCACGCCGCGACGCTGGATTCGTACCCGTTATTTTACAACGATGAATCCGAGGCTGTGACCTGGCTTATTGAGCAGCAAGAGCGGGCTGGTGTACGGGCCTTCAAGCCAACTGTGCGACCTTGGTCGCCTAAGACGTGAGCGAATTATTAGAAAAGCAGCAAAGCGCCGCTTTTGTCGCCGATAAGAAGCTGGTTCTTTAAAGCGAACAAGCGGTGAAAGCACAGGCCAATAACTAAGCGCCTGCACTACGGAACGGAAGGAGAAGAGGCAATAGCCGGGCTATGCGCGTCGGGCCACATTCCGCTACATGTAACACACAATGGCTGATGGGCCGGGCTGGGTTTTGCGCCATGAGGTGTTAGGAAGTGAGGGTCGGTAGCATCGGCTTACCTTTGTACCGATTCACTCACCCGATTTTCCACCCCTTCTCCTATGAAGCAAGCCCTCGAAGAAGCTACTTCGGCTGCCGACGTAACCGTTCCCCAACTGCACCCCGACCCCCACGGTATTCAGGACGTGCTGCGCCAGTTGGGCATTACCCCCGAAAATGCCGCCTACAGTACCGGTCGCGTCTGGGGTGGCAGTGCCAACGCCCACCGCCACACCGTGTTGGCGCCCGCCGACGGCCGCCCCATGGCCAGCGTAGCTTTTGCCACCCTGGACGACTACAATACCGTGGTGCAAACAGCTCAGGACGCCTTCAAGTCGTGGCGCCTCGTGCCCGCCCCCAAGCGTGGCGAAATCGTGCGCCAGATTGGCAATAAGCTGCGCGAATACAAAGAGCCGCTCGGCAAGCTGGTGAGCGCCGAAATGGGCAAAATTCTCCAGGAAGGCTTCGGTGAAGTGCAGGAGATGATTGATATCTGCGACTTCGCGGTGGGCCTCTCACGCCAGCTGCATGGCCTCACCATGCACTCGGAGCGTCCTGCCCACCGCATGTACGAGCAGTACCAGCCGCTGGGCCTAGTGGGTATTATCTCGGCCTTTAACTTCCCGGTGGCGGTGTGGAGCTGGAATGCTATGCTGGCCGCTGTGTGCGGCGACGTAAGCATCTGGAAGCCGTCGGAGAAAACCCCGCTCACGGCCGTGGCCGTGCAGCACATCATCCGCGGGGTATTGGCCGAAAACGATATTCCCGAGGGCGTCTTCAGCATCATTATCGGCGGGGCTGACATTGGCGCGGCCATGGCAGCCGACAAGCGCGTGCCCTTGGTTTCGGCCACCGGCAGCACCCGCATGGGCCGCAAGGTAGGCGAGGTAGTGGGGGCCCGCCTGGGCCGCGCCCTGCTGGAGCTGGGCGGCAATAACGCCATCATCGTAACCAAAAACGCAGACCTTAACATCGCCATTCGTGCCATCGTGTTCGGAGCCGTGGGCACGGCCGGGCAGCGCTGCACCAGCACGCGCCGCGTCATTATCGAAGACAGTATTTTTGAGGACGTAAAAAACCGCTTGCTGGCCATTTATCCAAAGCTGCCCATCGGCCACCCCTTGCAGGAAGGCACGCTGGTCGGGCCCCTCATCGACGGTGATGCCGTGAAGATGTTTGAGGAAGCCCTGGTGAAGGTGCAGGCTGAAGGTGGCACTCTGCTCACGGGCGGCCAGGTGCTGAGCGGTGGCGAGCTGCAAGGCGGCCACTACGTACAGCCTGCCCTGGTAGAAGTTGAAAACCACTACCGTACGGTGCAGGAAGAAACGTTTGCCCCGATTCTTTACCTCATCAAATACAGCGGCGACGTGGAAAATGCCATCGAGCTGCAGAATGACGTGCGTCAGGGCCTGTCAAGTAGCATCTTTACCCTGAACATGCGCGAAGCCGAAGCCTTCCTGGCTGCCAACGGCTCCGACTGCGGCATCGCCAACGTGAACATTGGCACGAGCGGGGCCGAAATCGGTGGCGCGTTCGGTGGCGAAAAGGAAACCGGCGGTGGCCGCGAGTCCGGCTCCGACGCTTGGAAGGTGTACATGCGCCGCCAGACCAACACGATTAATTACAGTACGGAATTGCCTTTAGCACAGGGTATTAAATTTGACGTGTAAGCGTAGTAAATCACTCAGAAAAAAGCCTCGCTGGTTACCAGCGAGGCTTTTTTCTATTCAAAAATCTTGATGTCGCCGTGTCCTTTAGTGTAAAGCGCCGTGCCACTATATAGTAGATAGTAAATACGGTAGCGCTGTCCTTTCTGGAAATTATTACTCGATAAGTCCAAGGCAACTGTTGATGGATTGGAGGGTGGATTTGAGAAGGAGCCTTCGGTAATAACGTTGAAGTTTTTATCAACGATGACAAACTTGCAAATGACAGTAACTGCGGTTCTGTAGAAGAAAGATGTTGTAGAGCGTACGGGATTGGGGAAAACCCCTGCGCCATCTAAAGTGCCTTGCGGGGTGCTGTTCACGTTCACAGTAATCAGTTTGAATAAATCCCGTTCAGTGGGGTTCCAGTTGCTATCAACTGTCCAGTCGGTAGGGTCGCCGGGGCCTGAAGGCAGGTTATTGTTGTCACGGTAGGTGATGCCTTCGCCCTCGCCAAAATCAATCGTTGGGCTGGAATCAGACTTGCTACAGGCTATCATTGCGGGTAACAGTAGCAAATAAGGCAGACGTCGTAACATCGGATTTGGGAAGGTTGGGGAAAATGATTGTTCAAAGGTAGCTACGCGTTAAATTTACGGGTGGTGCAAACGTGGAGTTTGCTGGGTGCAACCCCAACGCCTGCGCCACAGTCCTTCATTTGCCTAAGCCCCTCAAATCACCTCTCTGCATGCAAGCCGCCGTTGCTTACGTTGACATCAATGCGCCTTTGGTAGAGCGCTGCCGCCTCAATGACCGCCAGGCCCAGGCCGAAATCTATCGGCGCTATGCCAAGGCCATGTTCAACGCGGCCCTGCGTATTACGGGTGACTACGCGGAGGCCGAGGATGTGCTTCAGGAATCGTTTCTGAGTGCGTTTCGGGAATTGAGCAGCTACAAGGGCGACTCTGCGTTTGGTGCCTGGCTCAAGCGGATTGTTGTTAACAAAAGCATCAATTGCCTGCGGCAGCGGCGGCTGGCGCTGGTGCCGCTGGGCGAGCAGCATCACGAAGAACCCGCCGAACCCGCCAGGCTCTCGCACGACGACACGGCCGATACGAATTATCGGGCCGATGTGCTGCGCCGCTGCATTCAGGAACTGCCCGATGGCTACCGCGTGGTGCTAAGTCTATACCTGCTCGAAGGCTACGACCACCTCGAAATAGCCAATATTCTGGGTATTTCCGAGTCAACTTCCAAATCTCAATACAGCCGGGCCCGCGTTCGGTTGCGGGAGCTTGCCGCCCAGCGTGGGTTGAGTTAACTATCTATCGGTTTGTATAATCTGGCTATTTCTTAACTATTCTTCATCCTTTTTCGTCCAGCCGCGGTTCTTGTATGCCCCGTGGCACTCTCCAATTTGGAAGAACCGTGCGTCCGCTTCTCATTCATGGATTTTAATAAAAATAGTACATTAGAAAACTTCGTCGAGCGGCACCGGGCCGATTTCGACAGCCACGAGCCGCGCCCCGACCTCTGGGCTGCGCTCGAGCAGCAACTGGCCGGGCCTGATGCTATTAAGCCCGAAGTGCCTGTGATGCGTTTGGCAGCCGCGCCGCTCCCTAGCGGGGATGCTTCGGTACCGGCCGCAGTGCGTGGTAACTGGTTGCAGCGCTACGGGATGGCGGCTTCCCTGGT
The DNA here is from genome assembly GCA_043738185.1 of Hymenobacter sp. Classification (GTDB taxonomy): domain Bacteria; phylum Bacteroidota; class Bacteroidia; order Cytophagales; family Hymenobacteraceae; genus Hymenobacter. The sequence continues at coordinate 4,299 of JAYSZD010000097.1, forward strand.
GCTGCTTGTAGTAGCGGCGGGCGTCAGCGAAGCCTGGAAATCAAGTCAAAACACCGCTGACGTTGCCGTCGCAACCGCTCCGGCACAAACGGATAGCCGCTTCTATGCTCCCGATGAAGCCTTGTATCAGGGCATCAACCCAATGGCCATGACGGCGGCCGACCGTAGTGCCGGTGCCGATAGCCAGCTGGTTCGGGCCGTGCGCGGCATGGAAGCCTATTATACCACCCAGCTGGCCAGCCGCCAGCAAGAGCTGCACCAGCTCAATGGACCAGGTATGGCCGCCATGACGGCCGACTGGAAACGGGAGCTGGTGTCGCTCGATTCCAGCTACCGTCAACTCAAAACTGAGCTTTTGCACCACCCGCAGCCCGATGCCGTGCTCACGGCCATGAACCGCAACCTGCAGGTACGCCTCGATATTCTGGACCAGCAGCTGAACCTGGGCACCGCAGCGCCCGAAGACCGAACCGCCGGCTCTTACGTGCTGGCCGATAGCCGACAGGGCCAATGAAACTGCTGGTGTCCCGTGCGGTTTGGCGGCTAATGGGAGTGGCCGTGCTGCTGCTGGCCGGGCTGGTGCGCCCCCAGCCTGCCGTGGCGCTCCCCGATGGGAGAGGGGCCGGTGTAGCCATTCGGGCCATCAATATTGCGGTTTTTATTCCTGAGGAAGTCACTTGCCGCGCACCGCAGAATCTTCAGCTCGACCCGCTGCCGGAGCCGGATGCCGATGTACTGCAGGTAGAGCAGCGCCGGCGCCTGAGCCGCAGCTTTGCGGTGCCCAAAACCGGGCGGGCATTTTCGCTCAACACGCGGTACGGGCGGGTGCAAATCAATCCCTGGAACAAACACGAAATAAAAGTAGAAGCTGAACTGGTGGCCCGCTCCGAAACCGAGGCAGGCGCCCGTCAGGTACTGGATGCGCTGGGGGTGCAATACCTGGAATACGACGCCAGAACCGGCGGCGTGACCGTGAGCACCCAATTTGGAGCCCTGCTGCGCGGCCGCGCGGGCGGCTGCCGCTATGAGGTGAATTACACCGTGTGGCTGCCCCGCACCACAGCCCTGAGCGTTTACAATAACTTTGGCGAGGTGAACATTGCCAGCGCGCTGAGCGGCCCCACCGAGCTGGCTGTGGAGTACGGCGCCTTGCGC
>JAYSZD010000098.1:0-5450 GCA_043738185.1 Hymenobacter sp.
AGGGCCTGGCTCATGAGGCGGGCGTGCAGGCCCACTTTCGAGTCGCCCATGTCGCCTTCGAGCTCGCCTTTGGGCACGAGGGCAGCCACGGAGTCAATCACGATGATGTCGATAGCACCCGAGGAAATCAGCTGGTCGGCGATTTCCAACGCTTGTTCACCATTATCGGGCTGGGCGATGAGCAGGTTACTCGTGTCGATGCCCAGCTTCTCCGCGTACGATTTATCGAAGGCGTGCTCGGCGTCGATGAACGCGGCCATGCCGCCTTTCTTCTGCGCCTCGGCAATCATGTGCATCGTGAGCGTGGTTTTACCCGACGATTCCGGGCCGTAAATTTCGATAACCCGGCCGCGGGGCACGCCGCCAATGCCGAGGGCAATGTCGAGCGAAAGCGAGCCGGTGCTGATGCTCGGGATGTCGCCCACCTTGTTGTCGGAGAGCTTCATCACGGTGCCTTTGCCGTAGGCCTTGTCCAGCTTGTCCAGGGTGAGCTGGAGGGCTTTCATTTTTTCGGCGGCGGTGTTTACTTCGCCTCTTTCAGCCTTTTCAACTTTATCGGCCTTGGGAGCCGCTTTGGTAGCTAGTGCCATGTGGGAGTGTTTAAGAAAAACGGGTTAGGTTTGGTAAAGTTAACAATTTTGGCCGGGTCGCAATCGAATAAATCTATTCCTTAGCAGAAGCTTTAAACGAGCCCTTTTACGGCGGCTTTTTCTAACACGGCGACTAGTGGTTTGGTGCCGTTGCAAGCGGAAATATATGGGGAATTATCTAAAAATATTAGTTGCCCTTGTGGCTGTGCTAATTAGAGTGGAAACGGCATGGGCGCAGCTAGATAATCGGGTGTTTACGTCGCCCCGCCCGGGGAGCAAGGGCGATACTATTACGCTGCCCTTGAGTATTACCGATACTTGGGGACCATCAAAGGCTTTCCAGGATAGTATCCGTCAAATAATCGAAAGCGAACGCCAAGCCCCTCACCGCTTGTCCGCAAAAGCCGGAGAATTACGCCTCTCCACTAATTCCTTCACCTTCTTCAAAAATAACGAATACTTCAACAAGATTATTGATGGCTACACGCTGTTCGGCACACAGCTGAACCCGCAGTTGGTTTACTATCCAGTCAAAGAGCTACGCCTCGAAGCCGGCGTATTTTTGTGGAAGGATTTTGGCAACCCGCAGTTGCAGCAGGTGCGGCCCACTTACCGCGTCACTTGGGCGAAAGGCGCACATCAGTTTGTTTTGGGCAACACTCGCCCGCATCTAAACCACAACTACATCGAGCCGCTGCTCAACTTTGAGCGCGTGATGCTGAACCCGCTGGAAGAAGGCCTGCAATACCGCTACGTGGGCAACAGGCTGTTTCTGGACGTGTGGGTGGACTGGCAGCGGCAGCAGTACCGCTTCAGTAATTTTCAGGAGGAAATTGCGGGCGGCATCAGCAGCAGCTACCGCCTCACGCGGCCCGAAAGCGCCATCCAGGTGATGCTGCCGTTCCAGTTCACCGCCACGCACCGCGGCGGCCAGATTGATACGGTGGACAAGCCGTTGCAAACCCTGCTCAATGAAGCCGTCGGAATTGAAGCCCGCATCATGCTCAGCAGTCGGCTGCGTGCCCTGCGCTTCAACGGCTACGTCCTTGGGTTCCAGGACCGGTCCACTACGTTCCAGACGCCTTTCAAATTCGGCCGCGGCCTGTACCTCAGCACTACCCTCGAAACCCGCTATGCCGACCTGATGCTGAGCTACTGGCAGGGCTCGCGCTTCATCGCGCCGCTCGGGGGCGACTTATACCAGAGCGCCTCGCGCACGGTATCCAATCCTGATTTCCTGGACCGCGAGCGGAAAATTTTGCTGGTGCGGCTGCTGCGCGACTTCCGCATCACCGATTCTGCGGCCCTCACCGTGCGCGTGGAACCGGTTTACGATTTCAATGCCCAGCTGCTGGACTTCTCCTTTGGCGTGTATCTGAACTTCCGGCAGGAATGGCTGCTGGGCAACGTGGCCCGGCGCGTGCGCGTGGGGCCGTGAGAAAATCTGGTATTGCTTGCCCCAAATAAAAACTAGGTATTTGCCGCTTCGTCCTCATTGCGGGCCAGCACGAAGCGGCGAATGTTGGCCACCGTGTCGGCGTTTCGGAACCAGACCGCGCGTTTCGGCGCGGCGTCCAAGGCGAAGCCGGCCGCCCGGGCCACGGCCTGGCCGCGCTCGTTGTCGGCGTAGCAGCGGATGAGCAGGCCCTGGCTGCCCACCGTCCCAAAACCAAAGTCGATGGTTGCCAGCAGGGCTTCGCGGGCGTAGCCGTAGCCCTCGGCCGCCGCCCCCAGGTAGTAGCCGATTTCGGCCTGGCCCTTGTGCTGCGGCATGAGGCAGATGTCGCCCACGTACTCGGCCGTGGCACGATGCCAGATGCCAAACACGTAGAAGCGGCCGGTGCGCCAGTCCTCGGCAAAGACGCGCAGGGCGGCCACGGCATCGGCGGGCCCGCGCACGGCTTGCAAGCGGTCGGGGAAGGAGGACTGAAGGCGGGCGCGGTTGGTGTGCAGCAGCGCGAAGAAGTCGTCGGCGTCGGCCGGCTCGTAGGGGCGCAGGCAGAGGCGTTCGGTGTAGAGCGGGGCGCGGGGCAGCATGTGGCGGCAGACTACGAAAAAAGGGCCGCATCCGTGCCCGGAAGCGGCCCTTTCGAAAGCATCAAAAGCGCTATTTGTTCAGGCCCACGTACTGGCTGGGACTGCCCAACGCTTGCTGCGTGCGCATCACATTCACTTGCCGGGCGGCTTCGTTGAAAAACTCCAGGCGGCGAATGAGCATTTCTTTCACCAGTACGCGGCCTTCGGGTGTGCGCATGGTGCCGCGCTTGTCGGCCAGCACACGTGCCATTGCCGCCAGCGTCTGGTCTTCGTGCTTCATAAACTGCTGCTGAAATTCGGCCAGGCGGGCTACGCCGGTGGCGGTGAGCGCAAAGTCCTCGCCCGCGCCCTGGTTCAGCACTTCGCACAGCACGTACACTTCAATGGGCAGGCTGGTTTCCAGGGCCGTGGTGCGCAGCTCAAGACCAGCGGCCAAGGCGTCGAGGATGATGCGCACGTTGCGCTCAAATTGCTGGTAGTAGGCTTGGGCTTCCAACTTCGTTTAGTTATGAGTTAAAAGTTGTGAGTTATAAGTTGAAAAGGGGAGCGGACAATAACTTCAACTCCTGCCTTTTGACTCGTAATTCATAACTCAAAGTAGTTCTTTTACAATCTGTTCCACGCCAATACCTTCGGCTTCGGCTTTGAAGTTGCGCACGAGGCGATGGCGCAGAATGGGCACCGCCACGGCGCGCACGTCCTCAATATCGGGCGAGTACTTGCCGTTGAGTAGGGCATTGCATTTGGCTCCTACCACAAGATGTTGCGAGGCCCGCGGGCCGGCGCCCCACTCCAGCAGCTGGTTGGCGCGAGGGGCGGCACGCTCGGTGTTGGGGCGGGTTTTGTGCACTAGGCCCACGGCATACTCCACCACGTTGTCGGCCGCCGGCACGCGGCGCACCAACTCCTGAAAGGCCTGAATGTCGGCCGCATGCAGCACTTTATTCACGGTGTGCCTGCGGTCCGAAGTGGTGTTTCGCACGATGCTCAGCTCCTCGGCATAGCTGGGGTAGCCCAGCTCAATGTTGAACATGAAGCGGTCGAGCTGCGCCTCGGGCAGCGGGTAGGTACCTTCCTGCTCGATGGGGTTTTGGGTGGCCAGCACGAAAAACGGGCGCGCCAGCGGGTAGCGCTGCCCGGCCACGGTCACGGCGTATTCCTGCATCGATTCGAGCAGGGCGGCCTGGGTTTTGGGCGGCGTACGGTTGATTTCGTCGGCCAGAATAATGTTGGCAAACACGGGCCCTTTCACGAAATGAAAGTCCCGCTGCTGATTCATGGTTTCCGAACCCACGATGTCGGAAGGCATCAAATCAGGGGTGAACTGGATGCGGTTAAACGACAAATCCAGCGAATCGGCAATGGTCTGAATCAGCAGGGTTTTGGCCAGGCCGGGCACGCCAACTAAGAGGCTGTGGCCCTGCGAAAACACGGCCGTGAGCACCAGCCGCACCACTTCATCCTGCCCCACGATGACTTTGCCGATTTCCTGGCGCAGCTTCTGAAAGGAGGCAGCCAGCGCATCGGCGGCTTCTTTGTCGTTCATCATATCGGGAGCCATTAGCCGTTAGCTGCCAGCTATCAGCTTTGTTCTGAGTAAAATGGAGTAGCGCCTAACGGCAACCCTGGAAGCTAATAGCTAGCAGCCAATAGCCAAGCATTTTATCGCTCGGCTACATCCAGTACCTTGCACTGGGCGTATTCCGGTGCGATTTCCAAGTACACTGTGCCCCGGTTTTGCAGGAACCACTCGTCGAGGGCTTTGTTGCGCTTTTCGTTGAGCGCGGCCGCCGCAATTTTCTGGTAGTCTTCCTGGAGGTTGGCTTGGTGGGGCGCGGTGTTCGATTTTAGCCACAGAATGCGCATGGCGTCCTTGCCGTCGTCGGTGCGGTAGGGCAGGGGCGGGGTGATGCTGCCCACTTTCATCGTGTCGATGGTGAAGAAAATGGCCGGGTCCAGCTTGTCGAGGGGCAAACGGGTGCCACCGTCCTGGCGGTTCTGGAGCAGGCCCCCGTTGCCACCAGTGATTTTGTCGGTCGAATTTTCTTTGGCCGCTTTGGCAAAGGTGATGCTATCGGATAGAATCTGGCGGCGCAGTTTGGTTAGGGTTTGGGCGGCGGCGCTGGCGTCGGCCGCGCCGGCTTCGGGCTTCAGCAAAATGTGCCGCGTCGAAAACGTATTGCCTTTGCGCTCAATGAACTGGATGAGGTGAAAACCGAACTGCGACTGCACCACAGGCGAGAGCTGACCCGGCTCCAGTTTCATGGAAGCAGCTTCGTACTCCGGTACCAATTCGCCCCGCTTGAAAAAGCCGAGGTAGCCGCCTTCTTTGGCCGAGCCAGGGTCTTGGGAAAATTCCTTGGCCAGCGTCGCAAAATCGGCGCCGCCTTTAATCTGCGCCCGCAGGTCGTTGAGCTTGGCCAGGGCCGCCTGCTTGGCTTTGTCGTTCACTTGCGCCAGAATGATAATCTCGCCTACTTCCACCTCGGTGCTGAAATAAGGCAAGCTGTCCTTGGGCACTTTACTGAAATACTGCGCCACCTCGCGCGGCGTAACCGCCACTTTGCTAGTGATGGTTTGCTGCATTTCCTGCTGCGTGAGCTGGTCTTTTACCTGGGGCCGCAAGTCGTCCTTCAGTGCTTTGATGGACTTGCCATACTGCTCTTCGAGTCGTTTTTCGGAGCCAATCTGTTGGGCAAAATAGGCCATGCGGCGGTCCACTTCGCTGTTCACGCGCTGGTCGGTTACGGTCACGGAGTCCACTTCGGCGCGGGCCAGCATCAGCTTGTTCAGCACGAGGCTTTGCAGAATTTTGCACTTCAA
>JAYSZD010000099.1:0-2214 GCA_043738185.1 Hymenobacter sp.
TGCTGCCCCTGGCCCAGTACACCGAGAGCACCCCCGACGATGTGGCTTGGGAAAGCAGCTTCCGGGGCGAGAAAACGCCCACCTTCCCCCACGACCTGCCCACGCTGAGCGCCGCGCCGCCCGCCGCCACCACGGCCCTCACCAAGGCCGCCGGCGAGCCCGCACCCAAAGCCACCGCCCGCAACCTCGACCTGATTCGGTCCACACCCTTCGGCAACAGCCTCACGGCCGATTTTGCCCTCGAAGCCCTGCGCGCCGAGCAGCTGGGCCAGCGCCCCGGCATCACCGACCTGCTGGCCGTGAGCTTCAGCAGCACCGATTACGTAGGCCACCAGTTCGGCCCCAACTCCGTGGAGGCCCAGGACACCTACCTGCGCCTCGACCGTGATATAGCCCGCCTGCTGAGCGAAATCGACAAGGCCGTGGGCAAGGGCAACGCCCTGGTGTTTCTCACCGCCGACCACGGCGCGGCCAACGCCGTGGGCTTCCTGCAGGAACACCGCATGCCCGCCGGGGGCGTGGGCAATACGTCCATGCGCGACTCGGTGCAAAGTGCCCTTACGCGCCGCTACGGCCCGGGCAAGTGGGTGCTCGATTTTGGCAACCTGCAGGTGTACCTCAACCGCCCCCTGCTGGCCCAAAAGGGCCTGGACCTGGCCAAAACCCAGGCCGAAGTAGCCGCCCTACTGCTTCCGCTGCCCGGCGTGGCCCAGACCCGCACCGCCACCGACCTGCAAAACGCCCACTGGAGCGAAGGCCCCGGCATGCTCCAGGAAAACGGATTTTTCGCCCCCCGCTCCGGCGATGTGCTGGTGACGCTGCTGCCCGGCTGGCTCGAAGCCTACGCCTATCCGGTCATCAAAGGCACCACCCACGGCACCACCTGGGCGTATGATACCCATGTGCCGCTACTTTTTTGGGGCTGGCACGTAAAGCACGGCGAATCGGCCACACCCGTCCGCGTCGTGGACATTGCGGCCACCGTGGCGCGTTTCCTGCACATTCAGGAACCAAGCGGCAGCAGCGGGGTTCCACTCGTAGAAGTGCTGAAGAAGTAGCTAGGTTAAAAATCCCCTCCTTACCAACCGTAGGTCAGCGTAGCTAAGGAGGGGACGCCGGCGCGCAGCGCCGGCTGGGGTGGTTGGTGGCGTTGGGCAGGCGTAGGGCGTGCGTTGAACGACTGCCGCCAAGCGGGTCATCGAGCCATGCAAGGCCAGCCCTACGCCACCAACCACCCCCGTTTCAGCCTTTGGCTGAAACATCCCCTCCTTGGTAAGGAGGGGAGTTTGTTCTGTCTTTCTCAATCCATTCAAGCTTACATGAAAAATACCTATTTCAACCCCTGGCACAACGTGTCGCGCGGCGCCAACAACCCACAGGTGGTGCAATCCATCATCGAAATTCCCAAAGGCAGCAAAGGCAAATACGAGCTTGATAAAGACAGCGGCCTGCTGAAACTGGACCGCGTGCTGTTCTCGGCGGTGCACTACCCGGCCGCCTATGGCTTCATCCCCCAAACCTATTGCGACGACAACGACCCGCTGGACATCCTGGTGCTGTGCTCCGTCGACATCGTGCCCATGTGCATCGTAGAAGCCAAGGTTATCGGCGTGATGCAGATGGTGGACCAGGACGAGGAAGACGATAAAATCATTGCCGTGGCCGCCCACGATATTTCCGTGAACCACTACAACGACATCAGCGACCTGCCCCCGCACACGCTGCTGGAAATGCGCCGCTTTTTTGAGGACTATAAAGCCCTCGAGCACAACAAGCACGTGGTAGTGGAGCGCTTCATGGGCAAGGAAGACGCCTATCGCATCATCAACGACAGCATCAAGCTTTACGACGAAACCTTCGGCCAGCTGCAGGCTGCCATGTAAAGTGTCGGATTAGCTGGCGCGTGACTACGTAGCGTCAGCTAATTTGACTGCCCAAAGGCGAAGTACGAGCGGTTGACGTTCGGCTTCGCCTTTTTTGCATCTGGTCAGTAGAGGCTGTTCGCAACCTAGAGCGGTTTCACGCTTCGTGTACAGCGTTAAACGCATCAAGCCTGATTTTAGGCACTTGTTGGCGCGCGTCTCTGACGCGCTGCCCGTTGGGTTCGAGCCTGAGGCTCGGGGTCAAACAACTGGCGACCAGCTTCGCGAACGCCCCCTTGCCCGAGCCACAGGCTCGAACCCAGTCGGCAGCGCGTCAGAGACGCGCGCCAAC
>JAYSZD010000100.1:0-2213 GCA_043738185.1 Hymenobacter sp.
GTCGGTGACAGTATCGCCAACATTGCCAGCATAATACAAACTCAGCAGTCTCCCGATGGTGCCTACTATCCAGATGCTTCTAGCTTGCTGGCACCGGCCGGACAATTAGTGACGCACCAAGACGTATTTCTAGCCGGAATGTTAGGGTCGGCTAAGAAAGAATTGCAACCTGATTTGCTCATTACTTTCGGGCAATCATTGATTTCTAAGAGCCTGAAGCTGTTTCTCCGTGATGCGGCGCCCGCACAACATTGGCACGTTCAAGCAGATGGCCCTGTTTCGGACACCTTCCGCAGCCTTACTAAAATCATCCGTTGCGAACCCGAACAGTTTTTTTCGCGATGGACTCCGGCTGTGCTTTCAGCCCGCGAAACACTGGCGCCCTGGCAGCAAGCCGAAGCCAAAGCAACGGCATTTTTGAGCTCGTTTTTCGATTCAGCAGCGGTTTTTAATGAGTTCTCGTCTTTCCGCCAGGTCTTGGCGGCGCTGACGGAAACCACCGCCCTGCACCTAGCCAACAGTATGGCCGTGCGCTACGCCAACATTCTCGGTATAAAAGCGGGAGTTGAGGTGTTCGCCAACCGCGGCACCAGCGGCATCGATGGCTGTAACTCCACCGCCGTGGGCGCGGCGCTGGCCCAGCCCGGGCGGCCGGTAGTCCTGCTCACCGGCGACGTGGCGTTTTTCTACGACCGCAACGCCTTTTGGCACAATTACCCCACGCCCAACCTGCGGGTGGTGCTGTTCAACAACCACGGCGGCGGCATCTTCCGGCTCATCGACGGGCCGCGGCAGCAGCCGGAGCTGGAGGAGTTTTTTGAGACGCGCCAAACCCTCACGGCCGAGAACACGGCCAAGGATTTCAACCTGCGCTACTTCCCGGTTTCCACGTTTGCTGAACTAGATTCGGCCCTGCCGGTTTTCTTTGCAACCGAAACCGGCGCGGCGATTCTGGAAGTATTTACCGATTCCAAAACCAACGCGGCGTTTTTTGAGGAATACCGTAAAGCGGTGAAACAAGCCTTTTCTTAACTGTCATGCTGACGAAAGAAGCATCTTATCACGGCTGCTTTCGTCAGATTTCTTACAAACCGCGGAGCAGGCGTGATAAGGTCCTTCGCTGCGCTCAGGATGACAAAACCTATGCCCGAACCCATCAGCTGGACCCCCATTAAGGAGTTCAAAGAAATTCTCTTCACGCAGCACGGCGGCATTGCTAAAATCAGCATCAACCGGCCGCAGGTGCACAACGCCTTCACGCCGCTCACGGTGCAGGAGATGATTGAGGCTATGAACCTCTGCCGCGACCGCACCGACATCGGCGTGATTATTCTCACCGGGGAAGGCGGCCGGGCCTTTTGCTCGGGCGGCGACCAGAGCGTGCGCGGCCACGGCGGCTACGTGGGCGAGGACGCCATGCCCCGCCTCAACGTGCTCGACCTGCAGCGCATCATCCGCACCATTCCCAAGCCGGTGATTGCCATGGTGGCGGGCTGGGCCATTGGCGGCGGCCACGTGCTGCACGTGGTGTGCGACCTGACCATTGCGGCCGAAAACGCCCGCTTCGGCCAGACCGGCCCCAATGTGGGCTCCTTCGACGGCGGCTTTGGCGCTTCTTACCTCGCCCGCGTGGTGGGCCAGAAAAAAGCCCGCGAAATCTGGTTCCTCTGCGACCAGTACGACGCCCAGGAAGCTCTCGATATGGGCCTGGTAAACAAGGTGGTGCCGCTGGACGAGCTGGAAGCAACTACGGTGGCCTGGTGCCACAAGATTCTGCAGAAAAGCCCGCTCTCGCTGCGCATGCTCAAGTCGTCATTCAACGCCGAGCTCGACGGGCAGGCCGGCATTCAGGAGCTGGCCGGCAACGCCACGCTGCTCTACTACCTGAGCGACGAGGCCAAGGAAGGCCGCGAAGCCTTCATGGAAAAGCGCCAGCCGGACTTCTCGAAGTTTCCGAAGTTTCCGTAAGCGGCGGCGTTGCGCCCGCCAACAAAAAAGCCCGCTACACTGAGAAGTGCGGCGGGCTTTTTCTGTTGGTGCGGCACCGGGTTTCTCGTCCCGAAAGATGCGTATTATCCGGACGGCTTTCCGCTTGATGATAGGTAAGAATCGAAGCTAGTGCTGCGTCAAGCGAATTAGGCAACAAAACGAGTGGGCTTAGAGTTGGGGTCGTATGTCCCGTCCCCTCACTCCCTTTGCCCTACCGGCGGCTG
>JAYSZD010000101.1:0-5440 GCA_043738185.1 Hymenobacter sp.
ACCTGGAGAGGTGGGTGAGTGGCTGAAACCAGTAGTTTGCTAAACTGCCGTAGCTCTAAAGGTTACCGGGGGTTCGAATCCCCCCTTCTCCACCAATAATGTTGGGTTGCGAAAACTTCCCGTTGGGGCTCCACCCAATTGGAAACAATCTAAACTCAACATTATTTTTTTCGGGGTGTAGCGTAGCCCGGTATCGCGCCTGCTTTGGGAGCAGGAGGTCGTAGGTTCGAATCCTGCCACCCCGACATTTGATTGCCCCGGTTTCGACCCCGTAGCTCAGTTGGATAGAGCAACTACCTTCTAAGTAGTCGGTCTTTGGTTCGAATCCAAACGGGGCCACAAAAAAGCCTCTCACTTCTTGTGAGGGGCTTTTTTGTGTTTTTTCTAGGGTTGCCAATAAACAGGGAGCTCCATTATTCTTTGGATTTACAAAATAGGGTTAGGCTCAAGCGGACGAAGGTTTTTCGTAGCTGAATTTGTGTCACGAAATCAGCGCTTTTGGCCATCAATTGCAATTCGGCGGCCTGAAAAAACAGTGGGATAAAACCCGCGAAAATTCCCAAAAATGGGATTAAATAAGTACTTTTGATTGTTCAGTACCTAGCAACCCGAAGGGCTGTTTTACGACCTGATTTAATCCCGCCCACATGAGCGAAACGAAAGAGAAAATGGCGCAGTCGGACTATTCGGCCGACAGCATTCAAGTATTGGAAGGGTTGGAGGCCGTGCGCAAGCGACCCAGCATGTACATCGGCGACACCGGCATGAAAGGCCTGCACCATTTGGTGTGGGAAGTGGTCGACAACTCGATTGACGAAGCCCTCGCCGGGCACTGCGACCTGATTAACGTTACCATCAACGAGAACAACTCCGTGACCGTGCGCGACAACGGCCGCGGCATTCCGGTGGACTGGCACGCCAAGGAAGGCAAGTCGGCCCTGGAAGTGGTGCTGACCGTGCTGCACGCTGGGGGCAAGTTCGACAAAGGCTCCTACAAAGTATCCGGCGGCCTGCACGGCGTGGGCGTGAGCTGCGTGAATGCGCTGAGCACCGACCTGAAAGTGACCGTGCGCCGCAACGGCCACAAGTATGAGCAGGAGTACAAAATCGGCTTCCCACAGTATGACGTGAAGCAGGTGGGCGACACCGACGAGCACGGCACCGAAGTGCAGTTCCTGCCCGATGCCAGCATCTTCACCGAAACCGAATACCGCTACGACACCGTGGCCGGCCGCCTGCGCGACCTATCTTACCTCAACAAAGGCATTCGCATTACCCTTACCGACCGCCGCGAGAAGCTGGAAGGTGGCGAGTTCCGCGGCGAAGAGTTTTACTCGACCGGCGGCCTGCGTGACTTCGTGCAGTACCTCGACGGCGAGCAGCGCCCCTCGCTGCTCTCGGAGCCCATTTACGTAGAGAGCGAGAAGGGCGGTACGCCCGTGGAAGTGGCCCTGCAGTACAATACCTCGTATCAGGAAAACGTCTACTCCTACGTCAATAACATCAACACGATTGAGGGCGGCACGCACGTGGCGGGCTTCCGCTCGGCGGTGACGCGGGTACTCAAAACCTACGGCGACAAAAATAAGCTGTTCGAAAAAGCCAAAGTAGAAATCACCGGCGACGACTTCCGTGAAGGCCTCACTGCTGTAATTTCGGTGAAGGTGATGGAGCCGCAGTTTGAAGGCCAGACCAAAACTAAGTTGGGCAACTCCGAAGTGAGCGGCGCGGTGAACTCGGTAGTGGGCGAGATTCTGACGCAGTACCTGGACGAGAACCCCAACCAGGCCAACCGCATCATGGAGAAGGTGATTCTGGCTGCCAAGGCCCGCATTGCCGCTCGCAAGGCCAAGGATATGGTGCAGCGCAAAGGCGTGCTGAGCAGCAACAGCCTGCCGGGTAAGCTGGCCGACTGCTCGGAGTCGGACCCCGAAATCTGCGAGTTGTACCTGGTAGAAGGTGACTCGGCCGGTGGTACTGCCAAGCAGGGCCGCAACCGGGCGTTTCAGGCCATTCTGCCCTTGCGCGGTAAAATCCTGAACGTGGAGAAAGCCCAGGAGCACCGCATTCTGGAGAACGAGGAAATCAAGAACATGATTACCGCGCTGGGCGTAAGCTTCAATGAGCGCAAGTCGCTGGCTTTTACCACCGACGACGACGGCACCGAATCGGGCCCGCTGAACTTCAGCAAGCTGCGCTACCACAAGGTCATCATCATGACCGATGCCGACATCGACGGTTCGCACATCCGGACCCTGATTCTGACTTTTTTCTTCCGCTACATGCGCGAGCTGGTTGACCGGGGCTTTATCTACATTGCCCTGCCACCGCTCTATCTCGTGAAGCGCGGCAAGGAGGAGCGCTACTGCTGGACCGAAGAGGAGCGCATGCAGGCCCAAACTGACCTCGGCCGCGGCAAGCCCGAAACCGTGAACGTGCAACGCTACAAGGGCCTGGGCGAGATGAACGCCGAGCAGCTTTGGACCACCACCATGCAGCCTATGACCCGCACCCTGAAGCAGGTAACCGTGGAATCGGCCGCCGACGCTGACCACCTGTTCTCGATGCTGATGGGCGATGAAGTGGCCCCGCGGCGCGACTTTATCGAACGCAACGCCAAGTACGCCAAGCTGGACGTGTAAGCATCCAGCTACTGCAAAGGCCCGCTGCAAAGCGGGCCTTTTCTTTTTGCCCGTAGGTGTAGGAACGCGCCTTGGCACGTTCAATCGTTGAACGGTGGCGTGTTGTCTGGTGGCCTTCGTGCCGTTATCCGCTGTTGGCATTCATATGCCGAACGCGCCAAAGGGCGTTTCTGTAACCACTGTGTGAAAGAGCCAACCCAACTCATCAAGCAGTATCGTTTTGGTGTGGTCAACCACTTTTCTTTGCGGGCGGCCCCCAACGGCCGCCCGCAAAGTCGTTAATTTGTGCCGCAACGGCTAAGTCGTCTACAAAATCCGTTCAATCGGTTAAAATCCGTTAAATCCGTGATTCATGAAGCTATTCAAGTCTGCCGACCTTATCCGCAAAAGCAAGTACATCAGCCGCGACCTGAGCTGGCTGCGCTTCAATTACCGGGTGCTCGACCAGGTGCAGGACACCAGCCGGAGCATCTTTGATAAGCTCAAGTTTCTGGCCATCACCAGCTCTAACCTCGACGAATTTTTCATGATTCGCGTGGGCTCGCTCTATAATTATCTGGATTATGGCAAGGAGCGGATTGACTACTCGGGCTTGCGGGAGCTGCCGTTTCGGCGCAAACTGCTGGACTTTGCGCACCGTTTCGTGAACGACCAGAGTTTGACCTACCTCAACGAACTGAAGCCCAACTTCGAGAAGAACGGCTTCAACATCCTGAAGATGTCGGACCTCACGGAGCTGGAAATAAAGAAGGCCGACGGCTATTTCAAAAACACCGTGTTTCCGCTGCTCACGCCGATGGTGTACGACGCCTACCACGGCTTTCCGCTGATGATGAACCAGATGCTCATCTTCGGCGTGGTGACGCGCATTGGCAACAGCCTGGGGCTGGACGCGGAATCGGATAAGGGGCAGGAGCGGCTTACTTTCGTGCAGATACCGCAGAACCTGACCCGGTTTTTTGAGCTCACGCGCAAGGACAAGGTGATTTTTGTGCCCATCGAGGAAGTGGTGCGCGAGTTTCTGCCGCGGCTGTTTCGCAACGTGGAGATTGTGGCGGCCAACCTGTTTCGCATCAGCCGCAACGGCGACTTCACGCTGGAAGAGTCGGACGATATCGACAACGACTTCATCAAAGAAATTCAGGTGGGCCTGAAAACCCGTAAGCGCGGCCGCGTTGTGCGCGTAGAAGTGGAGCCCAACGCCTCGCCGGTGCTCATGAACGTGCTGCGGGAACGGTGGAACATCGACAACGGCAACGTCTTCGTTATCAATTCACTGATTGACCTGAAAGGGCTGTGGCAGATTGTGAAGCACCCGGCTTTCCGGGGCAAAACGCCCAAGCTGCCCGCCCCGGTGGCGCCCCTCAGCCTGCCGGAAGGTGCCGAGGAGAACATGTTCGAGTACCTGAAGCACCACGACGTGCTGCTGCACCATCCCTACAACAGCATCGACCCCATGGTGCGGCTGATGGAGCAGGCCGCCGTGGACCCGCACGTGCTGGGCATCAAGCAAACCATTTATCGTTTGGCCGATGACTCGCGCGTGTCGGCGGCACTGCTGAAGGCGGCCGAGAACGGCAAGCACGTTTCGGTGCTGTTTGAGGTGAAAGCCCGGTTTGATGAGGAGAAAAATATTCGCGAAGGGGCGCGGCTGGAGAAGGCCGGCTGCTTCGTGATTTACGGCGTGAGCAAGTACAAGACGCACACCAAGCTGCTCATGATTATCCGCAAGGAAGGGGAGAAGGTAACGCGCTACGTGCACATCGGCTCGGGCAACTACAACGAGCAAACCTCGCGCCTCTACACCGACGTGAGCCTGCTCACGACCAATGACGTGTACGGGCACGACGTATCGGAATTCTTCAACGTCATCACCGGGCACTCGCAGCCCGACGATTACGAGTACCTCATCACGGCGCCCAAAGACATGCGGCAGCAGCTCATCCACCTGATTCGGGAGGAAGTGAAGCACGCCAAAAAAGGCCTGCCCAGCGGCATCGTGATGAAAATGAACTCGCTCGAAGACAAGGAAATTATCGACGAGTTTTACAAGGCGGCCAAAGCGGGCGTTCCCATTCGGTTCATTGTGCGCGGCATCTGCTGCCTGCGTCCCGGCCGGCCCGGGCTGAGCGAGAACATTGAGGTGCGCAGCATCGTGGGCGAGTACCTGGAGCATACCCGGCTGTTCTATTTCCACCACGGCGGCGAGGCGCGGGTGTACGCCGGCTCGGCCGATATTATGGTGCGTTCTTTCGACCGGCGCATTGAGGCGATATTTTTGATTGTTAATCCACAGCTAAAGCGGGAGGCTATTAATATTCTGATGATGAATATGATGGACAATCAAAATAGCTACGTAATGCGGGAGGACGGTGCCTATATCCGGCAGCACCCGGCCCCCGGCGAACCGGTGGTGAACGTGCACAAAGCCTTCTTCAAGCGCGACGAAGCCCAACTCGCTACGGCCACGCCAGAAGGCCTGCTGGCCCTGCTCGACGTGCAGGCCCAGCGCCGTATCGACGTGGCCAAAGCTCTGGGCGTAGCCGATGAGCTGACCGCTATGGCAGCGCAGCACGCGAGCGAAGCCGCTGATGATGCCTTCGGAGAAGGAGAATCAGAGGATGCCTGCGAAGACGATACCACGCCGGTGGGACACGTTGATGAGGAAAGCGTGAGCAGTGTGGCGGCGCAAGGGTAAGCCCGGACCTTTGCTACGAAGGACCGGGAACAACGCCCGAACGCGCTTTGGCACGTTCGGGCGTTTGCGTATTGGCTCGGTATGGGGCGCGAACGCACAG
>JAYSZD010000102.1:0-2211 GCA_043738185.1 Hymenobacter sp.
CCAGCCCAGCAGCGCCAGACCGGCCAGCGCCCAGCGGCGCCAGCGGCTGGCCGGCGCCGATGCTGCCAGCTGCGGGGCGCGGGCCAGCGCGCACACCGGCCGGCCGCCCTGCCGCGCCAGATACGCCATTATTTCCGCGTCGCTCAAACGGGTAAAATCCACGACTTCGGTGGCGCAGGCACCGCAGTGGCGGCCGTCGGCGGTGGGCGTCATGGCGGCCCAGGGCTGGGCGCAGGGCTGCGGAATGGAGATGCGGGGGATAGTGGCCATGCGGCTAAGGTATGTTTTTGTAGGTTATCGGCCTCGGAACGGCTTGGCGAGCCAATACTTGCCCCAATAATAAAAGCGGCGCGGATGCCAGGGCCAGGGCCGTTGCACGACCAATCCGCCAGCTACCACCACTTCTCCCAGCAGACCTTTCACATCGGCTTGAAGTCGAAAAGCTTGCTCAACCGCCGCGTTGCGGGCAACGAGCGTACGCTGCTGCGATACGAAGCCAACGGACGAAATAGTCAGGGTGATTTCCCGGGCGCAAAGCAAAGAATCCGGCACCGGCAGCTCAAATCGGCCTTCGGCATTCGTGCTAATTCCGAAGCGAGTGCCGGCAATGAGCACCGTGCATCCCGGCAACGGCTCACCACTGCCAGTTTCGGTAACAATGCCTCGCAGCACCGGCGCAGCAGCTCCCGCCCCAGAACCGTCGAGCACCGACTCGAAGGAAGCGCTACTTGGCAACGGATTTCCAGCCGCTTGGGCTTCTTGAGCAGCCGTGGCTTTGGGGGGATTTGGAGCAAGGATGACGGGCACCGGGCCGCCCGAATATTGGGGTCGGCATTCGGTAGCGGCTTGCGCGCGGGCCGCGGTGGCCGCGGCTTCGCGCAGGCCCCACACGGCCACGGCCGCCGCCAGCCAGGTGCGCCAGCGCGTGGGGGCAGCCGGGACGGGGCGCTGCAACGGCCGCTCCAGCTGCCCCACCGCGAAACGCCCGCAGGTACGGCCGTTCGCGGCTCTGGCCAGGTAGGCCAGAATTTCGGCGTCGGTTTTCAGGGTAAAGTCCACTACGGTTTGCTGGCAGGCGGCGCAGTGGCGGCCAGCAGTTGTGGGAATCATCGCGGCCCAGTTTTCGTGGCAGGGCTGCGGAATGGCGAGGGTAACAGGCGGGCGCATAAGCGAAAGCAGGGATGAAAGGGACTGCCCAGCTGATGCGCGCCGGGGCCGGATTGCACACGCCCGCGTCATTTTGCTTTATCTTTTGCCCTTCAAACCCGTCCCGCCCACCATTCATGCGCTCTGATAAGTCCCTGTTTCGCCGCAAAACCATTGCGGCCATCCTCCAAAATCCACCCGCCGATGCCGAGGGCCACGCGCCCGGCGGCCTCGAACGCCACCTCACCGTGCGCGACCTCACGGCGCTGGGCATTGCGGCCATCATCGGGGCCGGCATTTTCAGCACCATCGGCAAGGCCAGCCTCGACGGCGGCCCGGCGGTGTCGCTGCTGTTTGTGTTCACGGCCGTGGCCTGCGCATTTTCGGCGCTGTGCTACGCACAGTTCGCGGCCACCATTCCGGTCAGCGGCTCTGCTTATACCTACGCCTACGCCTCGTTTGGCGAGCTCGCGGCCTGGATTATCGGCTGGGCCCTCATCATGGAATACGCGGTGGGCAACATCGTGGTAGCCATTTCCTGGTCCGACTACTTCACCGGCCTGCTTGATGGCATCGGGCTGCACATTCCGGCCTACCTCAGCACCGGCACCCAGAGTGCCTATCAGGGCTACAATGCCGTGCTGGCCCTTATGCAGGCCAATTTGCCGCTCTCGCAGGCCACGCCCGCGCAGCTCGAAGGCTACAAAATCTGGAATTCGGCCCCGGTGGTGTTCGGCGACTGGCGCTTCGTAGCCGACCTGCCGGCCTTCCTCATCACAGTGGCCATTACGGCGCTGGTGTACATAGGCATCAAGGAAAGCAAAACCGCTTCCAACATCTTAGTGCTATTGAAGTTGATTGTGGTCGTGGTGGTTATTGCCGTGGGCGCGTTCTACATCGAGCCGGCGAACTGGAGTCCCTTCGCTCCCAACGGCGTGGGCGGTGTGCTCAAGGGCGTATCGGCGGTATTCTTCGCCTACATCGGCTTCGATGCCATTTCGACCACGGCCGAAGAGTGCAAAAATCCGCAGCGCGACCTGCCCAAGGCCATGATGTACGCCCTCA
>JAYSZD010000103.1:0-5433 GCA_043738185.1 Hymenobacter sp.
GCCCCTGCTGACGGCAGCGCGGCCGGGCCTGTTCGTCACCGGACACTCGCACATTCTGCGGGTAATGCCCGACCGGGCGCTGGGCCTGCTCCACCTCAACCCCGGCGCGGCGGGGCGGCATGGGTTCCATCAGGTGCGCACGCTGCTGCGCTTTGGCATTGCCGCGGGCAAAGTAGTCGAGCTGCAAGCCGTGGAACTCGGCAAGCGGGGCAGCTGATTGGTAAGCTGTTGAGATTTGGCTGCCAGCTTTTCTCTCCGACAGCGCACCACAGTCGTCAGCAAATGATTCGCAGATGCTAAAATGACGTTTGGCGCCAGGCTCTACCGGGTAGGCCCATAATATTCTGACCAAGAAGAAACAGGCAAGCCCCGCCCCCTGCAAGTCAGGGAACGGGGCTTGGTAAATTTGCGCGCTAGTGGCTGGAAACCACGCAGATGATTACTCCACTAGTAGCCAGCGCTGGCACAGCAGCTGTTTACAGCGCGATTTCGGGCTTGGGATGCTCACCAGCCTGACCTTCTTCGGTCACGGGCTTGGTTACGGCTTCGGCGGCTTCGAAGGAAGCAGCGTTGTCGGCCGTTTCGTCCTTATCAGCTTTGGCGGCCGGAGCGGCTTCGGCAGCAGGAGTTGCCGGGGCGGTGAAACGGGCCTTCAGTTCTTCCAAATCAACGTTTTTCAGAACGGGCGTACGGAGCAACTCTTTGATGATGTGCTTCTTGTTGTTGGCACGGGCAATGTTTTTGCGGTGCTTGCGCTTGAGGCGGGTAACGGACATGGTGCCGGATTGGTTAAAGTCTAGGGGCTTACGAAACGGAGGGCAAAAGTAAGGCTTTCATTTCGAAAGTGCAAGCCCAAGAGGCATTTTGCTGAATTACTGTGCCTTCCGGGAAGTAGCAACGGGCCGGTTTCGGGCGGTACTTTTGCGCGGGGCAGCGCGGCAGCTACGCCCCAAAGTGGCCTCTTTAGCGGCCCGCCTGCCGTTGCTTATTTCATCCGTCGAATTCAACCATATGCCTGCTGAAGCCCCTGCCCTGCCCTTTATTGACCTGCGCTCCGACACCGTGACGCGGCCCACGCCCGCCATGCTCGCAGCCATGATGGCCGCCCCCGTGGGCGATGACGTGTACGAGGAAGACCCCACCGTGCGCCGCCTCGAAGAAGCGGCAGCGGCCCGCTTTGGCCTCGAAGCCGGCCTGTTCTGCCCCTCGGGCACCATGACCAACCAGATTGCCATCAAGGCTCACACCGAGCCGCTGAGCGAGGTTATTTGCGAGCAAACCGCTCATGTGTACCTGTGGGAAGTGGGCGGCATCGCCTTTCATTCCGGAGCATCGGTGGCGCTGCTGGCCGGCAACCGGGGTCGCCTCACGGCGGCGCAGGTAGAAGCGGCCATCCGGCCCGAAAACATTCATTACCCCACCACCCGCCTCGTGTGCCTGGAAAACACGCACAACCGCGGCGGTGGCAGCTGCTACAGCTGGGACGATATGGCCGCCATCAGCGACGTGGCCCGGCGCCACGGGCTGGCCCGCCACCTCGACGGGGCGCGCATCTTCAACGCCCTGGTGGCCACCGGGCAGCGCAGTGAGGATTACGGGCAGGTATTTGATTCCATTTCGGTGTGCTTGTCGAAGGGCCTGGGCGCGCCGGTGGGCTCGGTGCTGCTGGGCTCGGCCGATTTCATCCGGAAAACCAAACGTATTCGCAAGGTGATGGGCGGCGGCATGCGCCAGGCCGGCTACCTGGCCGCGGCCGGCCTGTACGCGCTGGAGCACAACGTGGCGCGCCTGGCCGACGACCACCGCCGCGCCGCCGGCCTGGCCGAGGTGCTACGCCAGCAGCCCTACGTGGCCGAAGTACTGGCCCCCGAAACCAACCTCGTCATCTTCCGCCTGCACGACAGCCAGCCGGCCGCCGAATTCCTACTGGCCCTGGAGCAGTTGGGCATTCGGGCCAGCGGCTTCGGCCCGCAGTGGGTGCGCTTCGTCACGCACCTGGACGTGGACGATGCAGGCATTGCACGGGTAGAAGAAGCGTTGCGGCAGGTTGCGCAACTTGCTTAGCCACCGCTTATTAATTCAAAATAGCACAGGCACTCTGGTCCACTTCTGCGGCCGTTGAGCAGCGCTTTCTTATGATTGCACGACGGAGGAGGAAACGGCCACGACGCCCTCCTGCGTTTCCTCCTTTTCTGCGTCCGGCTCGGCTGCGTTGTTCGTAAACCAGAGGATGGTGGCCCCGATTATGGCCGCCACGGCTGAGCCGATTAGTACGGCCAGCTTGGAAACGTCCACCACGGCCGGGTCCTGGTAGGCCAGCGTGGCAATGAAAATGGCCATGGTGAAACCGATACCGGCCGTGAAGCCCAGGCCAAGCATCTGCCGCCAGTTCACCATTGAAGGGAGCTGTGCCACCCCCAGGCGCACCAGCACGGCCACTACCCCCACAATGCCCAGGGGCTTGCCCACCAGCAGCCCCAGCCCAATGCCCAGCGCCACGGGGGAAACGAAAATCGCCCCCAACCCGCCACCACCCAGCACAATGGCGGTGTTGCAGAGCGCAAAAATCGGCAGTAGAATGTAGCTGACCGGCCGCTGCAAGGCGTGCTCCAGGCGCTCGATGTGGGACATTGGAATGGTTAGGGCCAGCAATACCCCGGCTACCGTGGCGTGAATACCGGACTCAAGTACGCAGAACCACAGCACCAGCCCCAGCCCCAGGTAAATACCGACGGGCTTAACTTTCAACCGATTGAGCAGCAGCAATACGGCGAAAACGCCGGCCGCCGCCGTCAGGTAGCCTAATTGCAGGTTGCCCGAATAAAAGAGGGCAATAATGAGCACGGCCAGTAAGTCGTCGATAATGGCCAGCGCGGTGAGAAAAATACGCAAACTGGCCGGCACCCGCTTGCCCAGCAAGGCCAGAATTCCCAGCGAAAAGGCGATGTCGGTGGCAGTGGGAATGGCCCAGCCCGAGGCCTCCGGCTGGCCGTGCGTGAAGGCCAGGTGAATGAGCGCCGGCGCGGCCACGCCCCCAATGGCCGCCAGGGCGGGCAGCAGGGCCTGGCGCGGGTTCGACAGTTCGCCATCTACGACCTCACGCCTGATTTCCAGGCCCACTAAAAAGAAGAAGATGGCCATCAGGCCGTCGTTTATCCAGTGGGTTACGGATTTGTTGAGCACGCCGTAGCCCACGTGCAAGTCCCACAGGCTCAGATAGCGCGCGCTGGTACTGGTGTTGCTGAGCACCAACGATACGATGGTGGCCAGAATGAGCAGCAGCCCGGCCAGCTTCCCACTTTCAGATAATTCCCGGATGGGACGCAAAACTCGACGAATAGGCATACAGCAATAAAACGAAGCGCGCCCGGTAGGGCCGCCGTGGGGCAAAAGTACGGATTATGGGTTTGGCTGCCTGCGCTCAGGCCGCAGTATTGCCGCTCAGGGCGCCTGCTTCAGTCGTGGCAGCAATAGCGACTTTAAATCGACTCTATCAAGAATTGTTGCGAGCCAAAAGCGGACCGATTTCATTATTCAGTGCATGAATCTTTTCATTATCGGGGACATCCACGGCTGCGTCCATACGTTTGGCGAGGTGCTGGCGCATTGGCAGCCGGCCACCGAGCGGCTCATTCAGGTGGGCGACCTCGTGGACCGGGGCCGCCATTCGCCCGAAACGATGGAGCTGGCCCGCACCCTGAACGACCAGTACCCGAACTCCACCACGTTCCTGCACAGAAACCACAAGCAGGCCATGCTGCAACACTTTGGCCCTTCGGGGCCGTTCCCCAGCTGGCTGCGGTGGGGCGGCCGCGCCACCGCCCAGCAGTACAAAAGTCGCCCCAGGCTGCTGGCCCAGCACCTGCCGTGGCTGGCCCAACGGCCGCTGCTGCGGCAGAACGGCGCCGTGCTGGTCAGCTACGCGGGACTAGCCGGCACACCCCAAAGATTTATATTGACGCCTGAATTCAGCCACCCAGCCACTACCTATGAGCAACCCAACCGCTATTCAACACCTCACTGCTTCCGACCCGGTTTTAGGCCTCGTGATTGCGCAGGGGCGCGAAATCCAGTCCCGGCCGCACGAAGACTTGTACCTGGCGCTGCTGCGGGCCATTGTCAGCCAGCAGATTTCGACCAAGGCCGCGGCGGCCATTTGGAAACGCTTTCAGGCCCTGTTCCCGCCCGAGGGCTACCCCGAGCCGCGCGAAGTATTGGCGCTGGACGAGGATGTGCTGCGCGGCGCAGGCCTTTCGCGCCAGAAAGCAGGCTACCTCAAAGCCATTGCCGAGTACAACGAACGTGGCCTACTCGACTACGACCACCTCAGCAAGCTCTCGGAAGAAGCTTTTACGCAGCACCTAACCGCTATTCGGGGCGTGGGGCGCTGGACGGCCCAAATGCTACAACTTTTTGCCCTTGACCAGCCCGATGTGTTTCCCGAAGGCGACCTGGGCGTGCAAAACGCCATGCGCCGCCTCTACGGCCTGGAAGAAACCGGCCGGGCCCTGCAAAAACGCATGCTCGTGATTGCCGAAACCTGGCGCCCGTACCGCTCACTCGCCAGCAAATACCTGTGGCAGTCGCTGGATAATACTGGTGCTTAGTTGTTAGTCAGAAAATATTCAACCTACTAGCAACTGACCACTAAAAGTCAGGGCTTGCCGGTGAGTTCAAACAGCTCTTCGCGCACGAAGAGGTCGCCTTTTTTGCGTAGCAGGGCCAGGTTGTTCACATTCAGCCGCAGGTTGTAGGTTTCCAGGTTGAGGTGGCTGAGGACGGGGCCCAGCAGGTCGGGCGTAGTGTCGTGCAAGGCCAGGGAAAGGTGCGGCAGCCAGCGGTCGGGGCTATAGTAGGAGCCGGCACGGCACAGCGGGGCGGTCACGTCGAGCACGCGCTGATGCAGCAGGTTCAGGTCGTTGGAACGCAGCACGGGGATGTAGATAACCGGGTTGTCGCCGGGAAAAACGCCCAAGCCCGTGGTGTAGGCCGAAAACGGCGGCGTGGTGCGGGCCACTTCCCGCAATACGGCTTTCAGGTCGGCGAGGCGGCGGGTACCCGTGAGCAGGTAGGTCAGGTGCGGGTCGGGAGTGTCCTGCACGTCGTCGAGGCCAAATTTGGTTTCCAGCCCTTTCACGATGCGGTTGATGCGGTTGGCGTTGCGGGGATTGAGCAGCGAGGTAATAGCGAACATGACAGATTAAACTGGAGAATTAGTCGCCAGGTTGGCGCACAGGTGCATTTGGTGGTTAAATTGGTCGCTCTGGCCGCGAGGAATGCTCAGGGATTGAAACGCTGGGCCCCGGATAATTTTGGCCAATTGCACCAGTTGTCCGACGTGGGCGCAGTAGTGAGCCACCTGCCGCTGCACCGCCGCCAGTACCGTATGAGCCTCACTCCGGATGGTGACGGACCGCAACAGGTCGGCGGGTC
>JAYSZD010000104.1:0-5431 GCA_043738185.1 Hymenobacter sp.
TACTACCTACAACGGCATTCAGTTCCTGGAAACAACCGGAGCAGGCAGCCGCGACGGCCAGCTGCTGCGCTACGATGCGCTGGTTGCCCGGCACCGGGGCCACGTACTGATGATATGTATTTCGGGCACCCCCGACGCCTTTATGACCCACGAGCCCCTGGTGCGGCACATTCTCAACAGCCTGGCGCCCTACAAGTCCCGCCGGGAGTTCCGCCACTAGCAGCGGGCGCCGGTTGCACCCGGCCGCCAGTTACCTGAACCCCCACTTTATACCCTGTTGTATGATACTATTCAATTTGCTTACGCTGAGCGCGCAGCACGCACAAACCGCTACGGAGCTGGTACTGACGGAGCATCTGGCTACGGATGTGTTTCTGGACGAGGCCATCGGTAACCACTGCCTGAATGCCGACGGTGCTATTGGCACGCAACCCCTGTACCGGGTGCTGTTCCTGACCAAAGCCCTGCTCTACCGCCGCATCGAGCTGCTGCTCCAGGCCCACTTTCCCGGCAACGACTTCCGCATCTACGCCACGCCCGTCACCCACGTCAACGACGCCGAAGCCGAACGGGTGCGCCAGCTTCACACCGTCTGATTGGGGTGGTTGCACGCACCTGAGGACCAGGCTGTCGATAAGGACATACGCTTATTCTCCTTTCCCTTATTTTTCATAAAAACCTATTCCTTTCCCTCTCCCCCGCGCTTCTGGCTTTTTCCTCTCAACCCCAGCGCGCGCCCACGCAACGCCCCGGAGCTGAAGAAGCTAGTGCTACTGCTGATGAACCGGCAGTTACTGGCGGCAGGGTTACTGGTGGCGGCTTGCAAGGTGCTGCGTACCTGTTGAGGAACGGTTTCACTAACAGACAATTCGCATCCTCTACTTTTGATTGGCTCACTTTAAAGGAAAGCTTACAGCAGCGGCTTTTTTTCATAAACAGTTAAAAACAGAAGCAGTGAAAAGTTACTGCTTCTCTCTATTTTTGACTGGCTCACTTTAGGGGGAAGGCTACACCCCTGTAACCCTCCCCCTAAAGTGGGCCACTCATATCCAGAGTCATCTAAAAACCCAAGCATTGCATAAAACGCTGCTCCGCCCCTAATTCCGCACCGCAATCAGCAGCCCCAATTCCTTGTAGCGCATGTTGAATTTCTTCGCAATCATGGAATTAGTTAGGGAGCCGCGGTAGATGTAGACGCCGCTGCGGAAATGCTCGTTGGTGAATAGCACTTCGTTGATGCCGCCGTGCTGGCTGATTTCCTGGAGGATGGGCGTGAAAATATTGCTCAGGGCGTGGGTGGCGGTGCGGGGCACGCGTGAGGCGATGTTGGGCACGCAGTAGTGCACCACGTCGTATTTGCGGAACACGGGCTTGCTGTGGCTGGTCATTTCGCTGGTTTCGAAGCAGCCGCCCTGGTCGATGCTCACGTCGATAATGATGGAGCCAGGCGCCATGCTGGCCACCATTTCCTCGCTCACCATAAACGGAATGCGGCCATCTTCCACCGTTAGCGCGCCAATCACCACGTCGGCCCGCCGGATTTGCTGGCTCAGGGCAAACGTATCCAACGTACTGGTGTAGAGCTGCATGCCCAGGTTGTGCTTGAGGCGGCGCAGCTTGTAGAGGTGGTTGTCGAACACCTTCACTTCGGCTCCCAGGCCGGTGGCGGCGCGGGCGGCGTACTCGGCCACCGTGCCGGCCCCGAGAATGACGACCTGCGACGGCGGCACGCCCGTGATACCGCCCAGAATGATGCCTTTGCCCTCGTTGGAGCGGGCCAGGTATTCGGCCGCAATCAGCATCACCGTCGAGCCGGCGATTTCGCTCATGGCCCGCACCACGGGGCGGGCGCCGCTGGGGTCTTTCATCAGCTCAAAGCCGATGGCGTTGATTTTTTTACGGGCCAGCGCCGCGATGTACTCCTGGGTCATCGAACCCATTTGCAGGGCCGAAATCAAGGTTTGGTTGGGGTGTAGCAGCTCCACTTCTTCGAGCGTGGGCGGCGCCACTTTCAGCAGCACATCGGCCTTGTACACCTCTTCCGGCGAATACACAATCTGGGCGCCGGCTTCGGAATAAGCGTGGTCGGCAAATTTGCTGGGCTCGCCGGCGCCGGCCTCCATCACTACCTCATGGCCTTCGTTCACGAGGTGCTGCACGGCTTCGGGCGTGAGGCCAATGCGGTTTTCCTGGAGCGACGTTTCGCGGGGCAGGCCAATGAAGAGCTTGCGTTTGCGTGTTTCCACGGCCAGCATCGATTCCTGCGTGAAATAGGCCCGGCTCGTCGCCAATGCCTCAAAACCGGATGGTAGCTGTTCGGCCATGAAGGTAAAGGAAGTAAAAACGTTGATTAAGGGGTGAACAAGGGGTTTTGTCCATCATTCAACCGCTTAGCTATAATTTTCTAATGGATGATAGTTAGGGCAATGGTTCGGCTTTCGGCGCTAACCACGGTGAGGCGGACCTCAAGCCGGGGTTGCGGCAATAAATCTGCTACACGGGCGGGCCATTCCACTAAACAAAGATACCCCGAATCCAGGTACTCGGCCGCGCCCATTCGTTCGGCTTCTTCGATGGAGTCAATGCGATAAAAATCGAAATGGTAGACGGGCCGGTCGCGGCCGTCGCGGTATTCGTTAACGAGCGAAAAAGTGGGGCTGCTCACGTCGTCGGTTACGCCCAATAAAGCGGCCAGCAGGCGGATGAGGGTGGTTTTGCCGGCGCCCATTTCGCCCTCAAAGGCCACCACCGTACACCCGGCTTCGGCAATGGCGGCGTGTACTTGCCGAGCGGCGGCGGGCAGGTCGGCCAGCGTGGGCACTTGAATGAGGAGTGGAAGCATGGGGCAAAATTACCGGCTGCCGGCCAAACACCACGCCCTGTTTGGAACATTAGGCCATGAGCCCGCTTTGTTACGTTGCCGTTGCGCCGGAAATGCCTGGGGTATTTGCCCCGGCTGAAATACCTTCGCGGGCCGGTGTGGCATTTCTTTTTCTGTTTTTTTCCCATGCAAGTATCAAAGATGGCGGCCGGCCTGAGCGGCTCCGAGATTATTCGAATCGGCAACCAGGTGAGCGAGCAGGTGCGCCAGGGCGCCAATATCTGCAACCTCACGATTGGCGACTTCGACCCGAAGATTTTCCCGATTCCGGCCGTGCTCAACGCGGGCATTACCGAAGCATACCGAGCCGGCCACACCAACTATCCGCCGGCGGCCGGCATGGCCGAGCTGCGGCAGGCTGTTTCGGAATTCCTGAAAACGCGGCAGGGCCTCTCCTACCCGCCCACCGATATGCTGGTGGCCGGCGGCTCGCGGCCGCTCATCTACGCCACCTACCGCGCCCTCATCGACCCCGGCGACCGGGTTGTTTTTCCGCTGCCCAGCTGGAACAACAACCACTACTGCCACCTCACCGGGGCCACGCCGGTAGCGGTGCCCACCCGCCCCGAAAACAACTTCATGCCCACTGCCACCGACCTGGCCCCGCACCTGGCCGGCACCACCCTCCTGGCCCTATGCTCGCCATTGAACCCTACCGGCACGGTGTTCACCAAAGCCGGCCTGGAGGAAATATGCGACCTGGTGATTGCCGAAAACAAGCGCCGCGGACCCGACGAAAAGCCGCTCTACGTGCTATACGACCAGATATATTGGCTGCTGACCTTCGGCGACACCCAGCACTTCGACCCGGTGAGTCTGCGCCCCGAGCTGCGCGACTACGTGGTGTACATCGACGGCATTTCGAAGTGTTTTGCGGCCACGGGCGTGCGCGTGGGCTACAGCTTCGGCCCCACGACCATTATTGAGAAGATGAAATCCATCCTGGGCCATGTCGGAGCCTGGGCGCCCAAGGCCGAGCAGGTGGCTACTGCCCACTTCCTGCCCGAAGCCGCCGCCGTAGACGCCTTCATCGCCGAGATGAAAACCAAGCTTCAGGATTCCCTGCAAGCGCTTTTCGCGGGCCTCAAAGAGTTGCAGGCCGCGGGCTACCCGGTCGATGCCGTGGCTCCGGCCGGCGCCATTTACCTCACCGCCAAAATCGACGTACTGGGCCGCACCGCGCCCGGTGGCACTGTCCTCAGCACCACCGCCGAACTCACCTCCTACCTCATCTCCGAAGCCCAGCTGGCGCTGGTACCGTTCAGCGCCTTCGGCACGCCCGCGTCGGAGCCGTGGTTCCGCGCCTCGGTGGGCGCCGAAACAGTGGAGTCCATCCAGGCCGCGCTGCCGCGGCTAAAGGCAGCGCTGGATAAGCTGAAGTAGAAGCTGGATGGTGTGCATTCTCTCACTATCAAGCATCAGAAGTGAGAAATGTAAAATAACAGCATTATGATATTTTCGCGCACATTTGCTTTTTCACTGATTGCTTTAGCGCTTTCAATTGAAGCTAATGCTCAAGCTATTTTACCTATTAAGCCTAAAAAGATTCAGCTTATTCTGCCATTTACGTCAATTATTGTATATAATGCCTCCGCAGATTCCATTAGGAAAAAGCCTTTTACTTATCGTGACAATCGGATTCCTCGGCCCTTGTTTGTAGCTAACGGAAAGTTTATAAATGTCAAAAAACTTGCTAAAATCAGCCCTCAACGCATTGCTAGCATAGAGATTTTCAGAGGAGAGCAAGCAATTGACAAGTTCGGTTTACAGGGGAAAAACGGAGCAATTGTTATTTTCATGAAGAAGCGAAAGTGGTTTAACTGTAAATAAAAAAGCCCACTCAATTGAGCGGGATTTTTTATTTACAGTTAAACCACTTCTACCCTTTTGCCGTCAGCGTCACGTACGGAATAATGCACTCCTCCAGCGAAATGCCGCCGTGCTGGAACGTGTCCTTGTAGTAGTTCACGTAGTAGTTATAGTTGTTCGGGTAGGCGAAGAAATAGTCGCCGATAGTGAATACATACGCGGTGCTCACGTTCTCACGCGGCAGGAAAATACTTTCCGGCTTGCGCACCACGTACACGTCGCGGGAGTCTTCGAAGCCCAGGTTTTTGCCGTGCTTGTAGCGCAGGTTGGTGTTGGTGTTGCGGTCGCCCACAATTTTGTAGGGGCGCTTGCAGCGAATGGTGCCGTGGTCGGTGGTGATGATGAGCTTGCCTTTTTTGTCGGCAATAGTTTGCATCATCTCATATAGCGGCGAGTGCAGGAACCACGAGCGGGTGATGCTACGGTAGGCCGACTCGTCGGCCGCCAGCTCGCGTATCATGGCCATGTCGGTGCGGGCGTGCGAGAGCATGTCCACGAAGTTGTACACAATGACGTTGCACTTGTAGTTGTTGTGCAGATTGCTCATCTTGCCCAACAGGTCCTTGCCAGCCTGCAGGTTGGTCACCTTGTGGTAGCTGTGCTTCACCTTCTGGTTGTTCTTCTGGAAATTGATTTCCATGAACTCGGCCTCGTGCAGGTTTTTGCCTTCGTCGTCCTGGT
>JAYSZD010000105.1:0-2206 GCA_043738185.1 Hymenobacter sp.
TGGAACAAGCAGCCCTACACCGGCGACCAGGAGTTTTACAACGACTTCTGCAATTTCAAGGCTGCCATCACGGTACCCAAAAACTTTGTGGTGTGGGCCACCGGCGACCTCAAAAACGCGGACCAGGTGCTCACTAAAAAGTACGCCCAACGCTTGCAGGACGCCGAGCGCAAAGACGCCGTGGCTTTCGTTATCAATGCCGACGACGCCAAACGGCGCGACATCACCGCGCCCAACGCGCAAAACACCTGGCGCTTTGAGGCCCGCAACGTAACGGACTTCGTCTTCGCTACCGCCGACCATTACGTGTGGCAGAGCACCAGCCTGGTGGTAGACCCCGCCACCAAGCGCCGAACCCGCGTGGACGTGGCTTACAACCCCAAGCACAAGGATTTCGAGGAAGTCATCGACTTCAGCCGCAAAACGGTGGAGGCCATGAGCTACACCTTCCCCAAGTGGCCCTTCCCCTACGCGCACGAAACCGTGTTCGACGGACTCGACCAGATGGAATACCCCATGATGGTGAACGACAACCCTACCGAGACGCGCAAAGACGCCATTGAGCTGACCGACCACGAGATATTTCACACGATGTTCCCCTTCTACATGGGCATCAACGAAACCAAGTACGGCTGGATGGATGAGGGCTGGGCCACCATTGGCGAGTGGCTGATTTCGCCCATCATCGACCCTTCGCTGGTGGACGATTACGGCGTGGCCCGTTACGGCAACAGCGCTGCTACCGAAGCCGACGCCCCCATCGTCACGCTCAGCACCCAGCAGAGCGGCGTGCCGTTCTTCCTCAATTCCTACCCCAAGCCCGGCCTGGGCTACCTCTACGTGAAGGATTTGCTGGGCGACGAACTGTTCACCAAGGCCCTGCACACCTACATCCGCAACTGGAACGGCAAGCACCCGATGCCCTACGACTTCTTCAACAGCATGAACGCCGGCGCGGGCCGCAACCTGAACTGGTTCTGGCAGCGCTGGTTCTTCGACGATGGCTACCCCGACCTGGCCATCGCCAACGTCTCCAAAACCGCCGCCGGCTACGACGTCGCCGTACAGGCTAAAGGCAGCAAGCCCGTCCCGGTCGACCTCACCATCACTTTCGCCGACAACACCACCCAGCAGCTGCACCGCACCATCGGCGTTTGGGAAACGGGCGCCACATCCGTCACTGTGCCCGTGGCCACCAAGCAACCGGTGAAGCGGGTGACGCTGGGGAGTACGCTGGTGCCGGATAGCTACCCGACGGATAATGTGTGGGAAGGGAAGTAATAAATCACCTTAGAAACTATGAATCAATCCGTGGGAACATTTGCCATCATTTGTTTTTTAGTTGGACTCTATGCAAAAAGCTTTGCGTGTTCTTGTGATGGCAAGTACGCTGAATATAAATACGCTGTCAAAAAATCCAATCTCATATTTTCAGGCAAAGTCGTCCGAATTGCAACCGATTTTGTCAATACAAAATATGGCCAGCAAGTTGTTAAAACTTACAAAATCGTACCTGAACGCATTTGGCTGGGCGCGCCAGCCGATACTATCAGCTTTCCTTATAATGAACTAGATTGTTTCAGCCAGTACTTAGAAATTGGCAAGAAATACATTCTATTTACCAAAATGAATCAACAGATAACCTTCTGACAGCGGGTTATTGATATCGAGAAGGAAAGTGTGAAAGCTAATCAGGATATAATTATTCTTGATAGGCGATTCAAGAAACTAAAGCGCGCTGGTTAGTACCTTTGCCCACGTGATGGGTCGCCTCACCGCGGCGCTTTCGGGCGACGAGGAAAGTCCGGGCAACGCAGAGCACCCTGCTTCCTAACGGGAAGGACTGGCGAGTATAATGCGAACCAGGACAGCCAGTGCCACAGAAAAGTACCGCCAGTTGTTAGCTGCTAGCTAATAGCTGTTAGCCATTAGCTTCTTCGTCCATCGAAAGCTAATAGCTAACAGCTAAAGGCCAACAGCTAAAAAAGGTAAGGGTGAAAAGGTGCGGTAAGAGCGCACCAGCGGGCGGGCGACCGTTCCGGCTGGGTAAACCTCAGGGGTTGAAAGACCAAATAAGCTGGTACGCCGGCGCTGCTTCGGCGGCATCGGCACCGGGCGGCTCGTCCGGCGCCAGCGGGTAGGTTGATGGAGCCTTTCGGCGACGACTGGCCTAGATAAATGGTGGGGCATCTGCCTCGGCAGTGGA
>JAYSZD010000106.1:0-2205 GCA_043738185.1 Hymenobacter sp.
AAAGCGGACAACCTTTAGCCGTCTGAAATCCCTGTTTTAAACCAAACAGCTATCAGCTAACCGCTAATAGCTAACAGCTAAATCACCATGCAGGACATAGAAAAAGAATTTGGGCCCACCAGTTGGTCCATTAATAACAAGACCAGCATTTACATTATCACGGTGATTTTGTGCATCGCGGGCATCTTCGCCTACCTCAAGCTGGGTAAGGAGAAGTTTCCCGACATCGTGATTCCGCGCATTATCGTGGCCACGGTGTACCCCGGCACCTCGCCGGCGGACATCGAAAACCTGGTGACCCGTCAGCTCGAAAAGGAGATGAAGAGCATCAACGGGGTGAAGCACATCAACTCTACTTCGAACCAGGATTACTGCATCGTGGACATCGAGTTTACCTCCGGCATCGACGTGCAGGTGGCCAAGCAGTTGGTGAAGGACGCCGTGGACAAGGCCAGTACGGAGCTGCCCAACGACCTGCCCAGCGCCCCGCTCGTGAAGGAAGTAAACATCTCCGAGCAGCCCATTATGTACGTCAACCTGGCTGGCAACCTCCCCGCTGCCCAGCTCAAAAAGTACGCCGACGATTTCCAGGATAAGATTGAGGCGCTGTCCGAAATTACCCGCGTGGACATCATTGGAGCCCTCGACCAGCAGGTGAACGTGGACGTGGACCTGAACAAGCTCCGGGCCTCGCGCCTGGGCTTCAATGACATTGCGCGCGCCATTGGGGCCGAAAACGTGACTATTTCGGGCGGTACCATCGACGTGGGCGGGCAGAAACGCGCCGTGCGCGTGGCCGGCCAGTATGTGCGGGCCGAGAACCTGGCCAACATCCAGATTAAGAACCTCAACGGCGCGCCTGTGCGCCTCGGCGATATTGCCACCGTTACCGATGGCTTCAAGGACCGCGAAAGCTACGCCCGCCTCGATGGCAAGCCCGCCATTACCCTCAACGTGGTGAAGCGCCAGGGCGAAAACCTGATTGATGCCAGCGACAAAATCAAGGCGCTGATTGCTGAGTCGGAGGCCGGCTTGCCCAAGGAACTGACCATCACCGTAACCGGCGATACCAGCAACGACACCCGCGTGACGCTGCACGACCTCATCAACACCATCATCATCGGCTTCTTGCTGGTGACGTTCATTCTCATGTTCTTCATGGGTACCACCAACGCCATGTTCGTGGGCTTGTCGGTGCCGCTGTCGATGTTCCTGGCCTTCCTCATTCTGCCGGCTTTCGATTTTTCGCTGAACATGATTGTGCTTTTCGCCTTCCTGCTCGTGCTGGGTATTGTGGTAGACGACGCCATCGTGGTGATTGAAAACACCCACCGCCTGCTGCACGAGCACCCCGAGTTGAGCACCGAGAAAGCCGCTAAATTTGCATCGGGCGAGGTATTTGTGCCCGTGCTGGCTGGTACGCTCACCACCATTGCGCCGTTTATTCCGCTGCTGTTCTGGCCGGGCATCGTGGGCTCGTTTATGTACTACCTGCCCGTCACGCTCATCATCACGCTCATGGCGTCGCTGCTGGTAGCTTTCGTGATGAACCCGGTGTTTGCGGTGAGCTTTATGCAACGCGAGGAGCATTTTGAGGAAGACTTGCACAGCCGCCCCAAGGCGACCAAGGGCTTTCTCATCGCCGTGGGCGTGCTCGTGGCGCTGGGCATCCTGTTCAACGTGCTGGCCCTGGGCAAAACGCCCGAAGTGGGCCCCGGCGGCGAAACCAGCGGCCTGCTGGGCCACTTCCTCGGCAACCTCTTCCTGGCCCTGGCAGCCTTCATCGCCCTCGACCGGTACGTGTTGGTGAAGATGATTGCCTGGTTCCAGACCCGCGCCCTGCCCAAGTTTCAGAACGGCTACGCCAAGCTGGTGAGCTGGTCCATCGGCCACCCGGCCATCGTGATGGTGGGCGTGATTATTCTATTCTTTGGCTCGTTCGTGGCCGTGGGCATTCGTAAGCCCGCCGTGCAGTTCTTCCCCAAAGGCGACCCCAAGTTCATCTACACCTACCTGAAAATGCCCGTAGGTACCCGCGTGTCCGTTACCGACTCGGTAACGCGCGTGCTGGAAAACCGCATCTACGGCGTCATCGGCAAGGAAAATACCGACGTGGAATCGGTCATCACCAACGTGGCCATCGGCGCCGGCGACCCTGGCGAAGCCACGGCTTCGGGCGTGTCGCAGTCGCACCTGGGCAAAATT
>JAYSZD010000107.1:0-5422 GCA_043738185.1 Hymenobacter sp.
CGCAGGGTGCGCAGGCGGTGCCGGGCGTGCACGGCGGCCTCGTACTGCAGGCGCACCTGCCGGCGCACGTCGGCGCGGGCCAGGCCCAGCTGCTGCTCCTTGGTGGCTACCTGGGCACGGGCTAGCGCCGTGAGGGTGCGGTAGTAGCCGGGCCAGGCCAGGGGCTGGGTTATGGTGAACTGGTTGTCCCGCTGCACGGAGTTGAACTGGCCGTAGCCGCCCTGAACGGTGGTCCGGCCCACGTCGCGGGCGGCGCGCACGGCCGCTTGCTGGGCCGCCAGCTGCTGCTGGGCCCCCAGCACGGTGCCGCTTTGCGCGAGGGCCGCGTCCACGGCCTGCGTGGCGTTGAGCGCGCTGCTCACGGGAAGCGCGGGCTGCTGAGCACGGACCACGCCGGGCGGCAGCGACAAGGCGCTGGCCAGCAACACGAGGCCCGCCACGCCCATTTTGGTAGGCGCTGCTGCCACCCCAGCCTTTTTGGCAGCGCGTCGGGCCGTCCACGTTTCTTCCAGGTAGTAAAGCACCGGCAGCACCAGCAGCGTGAGCAGCGTGGCCGTTACCAGCCCGCCGATGACGACGGTGGCCAGCGGCTTCTGCACCTCGCCCCCCGCGGAGCCGGACAAGGCCATGGGCAGAAAGCCCAGTGAGGCCACGGTGGCCGTCATCAGCACGGGCCGCAGGCGCACGTGGGTGCCTTCCAGGATGCGGGCGCGCAGGTCGGTCATGCCCTCTTCCTTGAGCTGGTTGAAGTAGCCGATGAGCACGATGCCGTTGAGCACGGCCACGCCGAACAGGGCAATGAAGCCCACCCCGGCCGAGATGCTGAAGGGCATGCCCCGCCCCCACAGCGCTAGCACCCCGCCGATGGCAGAGAGCGGGATGGCCGTGAAAATCATTACCGACTGGCTGAGGGAATTGAAGGTGGCATAGAGCAGCAAAAAGATGAGCAGCAGGGCCACCGGCACGGCAATCAGCAGCCGGTCGCGGGCCGATTGCAGGTTCTCGAACTGCCCGCCGTAGGTCACGTAGTAGCCAGGTGCGAACTTCAATTTTTGGTCGATGCGCTGCTGGACTTCCTTGACCAGGCTTTCCACGTCGCGGCCCCGCACGTTGAAGCCCACAATGATGCGGCGCTTGGCGTCGTCGCGCTGAATCTGGCTCGGCCCGCTGATGAGCGACACCTTCGCCACTTGCTCCAGGGGAATTTGGCGGCTGTCCGGCGTGGCGATGAACAGTTGGCGCAGGTTGCTGATGTCCTGGCGGTAAGCTTCTTTCAGGCGCACCACGAGGTCGAAGCGGCGTTCCTTTTCAAACACCTGGCCCGCGACCTGACCGGCAAAGGCCGTTTGCACGGTGCGGTTCACGTCGGCCACCGTCAGGCCGTACTGGGCCAGCCGCTCGCGGTCTATCTGGGCCACAATCTGCGACTGGCCGGTGGCGCGCTCCACGTACAGGTCGGTGGCGCCGGGCAGGCCCTTCACCAACTCCCCCACCCGCCCGGCGTAGTCGTCGAGCTGCTGGAGGTCCTCCCCGAAAATCTTAATCACCACGTCCTGCTTGGCGCCCGAAATCAGCTCGTTGAAGCGCATCTGGATGGGCTGCTGGAAGCCGAACGTAACGCCGGGAATAGCGCTTAGCTTGGCTGACATTTTTTCCACCAGGCCCTCGCGGGAATCGGCCGAGGTCCAGTCCTTGCGGTCCTTGAGCACGATAATCAGGTCGCAGGCCTCCACCGGCATGGGGTCGGTGGGGATGGCCGAGGAGCCGACTTTGGCCACCACTTCCTTCACTTCCGGGAAGTTCTTCAGCAGCAGGCCCGCCGCCTGCTGGGCCTTTTCGGCGGTGTAGGTGATGGAGGAGCCGGGCAGCACGCGGGTTTCCACGGCAAAATCACCCTCTTCCAGGGTCGGGATAAACTCGCCGCCCAGGGTGCGGAACAGCAGCACCGCCCCCACAAACAGGGCCAGAGCCGCGCCCAGAATCAGGGTTTTGGCGCCCAATGCCCAGGCCACCACGCCCTGGTAGCGCAGGGCCAGTGCCCCGAGCAGCCGGTCCGAGAAGTTGGGCTTGTGCTCCGTGTTGCGGCTGAGCGCCAGCGCCGACATCATCGGCACGTAGGTCAGGCTCAGGATGAACGCGCCCAGGATGGCGAAGGCCACGGTCTGGGCCATGGGCCGAAACATCTTGCCTTCGATGCCGCCCAGGGCCAGCAGCGGCAGGTACACGATGAGGATGATGATTTCGCCGAAGGCAGCCGAGGAGCGGATTTTGCTCGACGCCTGGTACACTTCCTCGTCCATCTCGCCGCGGTCGAGCACGAGTTGCCCGGCGGGCCGGTTGCGGGTGGCCAGCCGGTGCACGATGGCCTCGACGATGATGACCGCGCCGTCCACAATCAGCCCGAAGTCGATGGCCCCGAGGCTGAGCAGGTTGCCCGACACGTTGAACACGCGCATCAGGCTGATGGCGAACAGCATGGAGAGCGGAATGACGGACGCCACTACCAGGCCGGCGCGCCAGTTGCCCAGGAACAGCACCAGCACGAAAATCACAATCAGGGCCCCCTCGGCCAGGTTTTTGGTCACCGTGCTGATGGCCTGGTCCACGAGCTTGGTGCGGTCCAGGAAGGGCTCAATCACCAAGCCTTTGGGCAGTGTTTTCTGGATGACGGCCATGCGCGCCTTGACGGCTTTGATGACTTCCGAGGAGTTGGCGCCCTTGAGCATGAGCACCAGCGCGCCCACTACTTCGCCTTCCTGGTTGCGGGTCATCATCCCGTAGCGCACGGCGTGGCCGAAGCGCACGTCGGCCACGTCGCGCACCAGAATGGGCACGCCGGTGGCCCCGGTGGGGGCACGCACCACCATGCGGCCCACGTCTTCCAGCGAGCCGGCCAGGCCCTCGGTGCGGATGAAGTAGGCCGCCGGGTTCTTGTCGATGTAGGCCCCGCCGGTGTTCTGGTTGTTCTGCTCCAGAGCGTTGTAGAGCTCGCCGATGGTCACGTTCAGGCTGCGCAGCCGCTCGGGGTCCACGGCCACCTCATACTGCTTGATGTTGCCGCCGAAGGAGCTCACGTCGGCCACCCCGGGTGTGCCAAGCAGTTGCCGGCGTACCAGCCAGTCCTGCAGGGTGCGCAGTTCAGTGGGCGAGTACTTCTTTTCGTACCCCTTTTCGGCGTGGAGCACATACTGGTAAATCTCGCCCAGGCCAGTGGTCACCGGGGCCAGCTCGGGGATGCCGGTGCCGGGCGGAATCTGCCGTTCGGCCTCCTTGAGCCGCTCGGTGACCTGGGTGCGGGCCCAGTACACGTCCACGTCGTCGGGAAAGACGATGGTGACCACCGAGAGGCCGAAGCGGGAAAACGAGCGCACCTCCTGCACGTCGGGAATGGTGGCAATGGCCTGCTCGATGGGAAAGGTCACCAGCCGCTCCACGTCGGGCGCGCCGAGCGAGGGGGTTTGGGTGATGACCTGTACCTGGTTGTTGGTGATGTCGGGCACGGCGTCGATGGGCAGGTGCGCCAGCGAGTAGCCGCCCCAGGCCACGAGGGCCAGGGTGAGCAGCCCCACCAGCAGCTTGTGGCCGATGGAGAAGCGAATAATGGAATCTAACATGAAGCCGCGAAGGGAAAAGCCTAACCACAAGACAGGGCTTTCCGGCCGCCCCAAACGGGCGTAGCAGTAGCGACGAAACGGCGCTCATGCCCACGAGTCCCCCGGACACAGGGCCGGGCAGCTTCGTGAAAAACCGGAAAGGAGGAGGTGATTAGGCCCGCGGCGGTTGCCAACAGGGTTCAGCCACGCCCTGGCGGGCGGGCCGCGGGGCAGGCATATGCCGCACCGCTTCCGGCAGCGACAGCGCTACCGGGGAATGCCCCAGCATGGGGGCCGGGAAAAAGCAGACGGCCGTGGCCGTGTGCGGGTGGGCGTGGTGCCCGGGCAGGGACTGGTGCTCGGGGCTGTCGTGGTGGTCGCCCACATAGTGGTCGAAGTAGAAGTCCCAGAAGCCGGTGGCCGGGTGGTCCGCGTCGTGGTGCTCCCAGAGCGTGGCCGCGTCCACCAGCCCGTGCGCGTCCGCCCCCGGCAGCAGGGCTACCACGAACAGATTCAGGCTAAGCAAGACGGCAACCAAGCTTTTCATTGGGCTCAAAGGTAGGCAGAAAGAAGGATTGAGGCGTTTTGAATGTTCTCCTTACGGCGCAACAGCGTTTTGGAACGGACTACCTGAACTCTGACGACTTTTCGTGCACTGCCTTTCGGGTTTAAATAATGGAATGCAAGGGGTCAGTGCCCCAGCCCTACTGATTGCCGCCTCGAATACGCCAGGCGATGGTCGCTGCTGGTTTCGCGGCCGCAAACAGCAGCTGGGCTTTTCGCCGCCATGCACTGGAACGCCGTGACGTTGGGTACACGGCTTTTATGAAACATCAGCTTTCAACGGAGGATTGGGCTGGCCTACAGCAAAAAGATGCGGAGTTTGCTTAGCGCATTATCTATCTCCGTAGTTACGAAAACCCCGCAACGTGAGGGCCGGAATTAGCGCTCCTCCCGTTGCGCTGCCTTCCGTCCGAAGGCCCAGTATAGTGCTGGCATACCCAGCAGATTGAGCACGGTGGAGGTGATGACGCCGCCCAGAATCACCACCGACATCGGGTGCTCGATTTCCGAGCCCGGCTCGTTGCCGGCCAAAATGATAGGCAGTAGGGCCAGCACCGACGTGAGAGCCGTCATGATGATGGGCGATACCCGCTCCAGCGAGCCACGAATCACCAGTTCTTTGCTGAATGGCATACCTTCCTCGCGCTCCAGGTGCTGGTAGTGGCTGACGAGCATGATGCTGTTGCGGGCCGCCACGCCCAGCACCGTGATGAAGCCCACGATGGAGCCCAGCGACAGCACGCCGCCCGTGAGAAACGCCGCCAGCAAACAGCCCGACACGGCGAAGGACAAGCTCAGCAGGCCCAGCGTAGCCAGCCGCACGGTGCCAAAGTCCGTGTAGAGCACCAGGAAGATGCCAATGAGCGACAGGCACACCAGCAGCGCCATGCGGTTCTGCGAGGCCTGCCGCTCGGCGTACTCGCCCAGGATTTCGGGGTGGTAGCCGTTGCCGAACGCCACGCCATCCACCTGCGCCTGCACGTCGCGGGCCACGCTGCCCAGGTCGCGGCCGCGCACGTTCAGCGTCACGTCGATGCGGCGGGAGGAGGCTTCGCGGGTGATTTCGTTGGGGGTGGGCACGATTTGCACGTCGGCCACTTCGCGCAGGGGCACGGCCCCGCCGCCGGGCAGGCCGATGAGCAGCTCGCGCACGGCCCCGAAGTCGGCGCGCACGGCCGGCTGGCCCCACACGGCCACGTCGAAAATCTTCTGCTCCTGGTAGATTTCGCCCACCTTGCGCCCCTTCACCAGCGTGCTGATGGCCT
>JAYSZD010000108.1:0-2204 GCA_043738185.1 Hymenobacter sp.
ACCCACCGTGAAGCCCAGCGAGTAGGAGCTGCCCGCGCAAAACTGCCCCGAGAACGTGCCCATAGCAAGCGTGGTCGTAGCCGGTGGGTTCACGATGACCGTGGTCGAAGCCGTGCTTTGGCAGCCGCCCTGCGTCACCGTCACGGTGTACACGCCCGACGAAGCCGTGGTGATGTTATTGAACGAAGGATTCTGCTGGTTGCTGACGAGGGCCGAGCCGCCGCCGCTGTACACCACCGTCCATTGGTAGAAGGCCGCGCCGTTGGGCCCGGCGGTCAGCTGCAGCGTGCCGCCGGCCGTGACGGGCGAATTGCTGCCGGCCGTGGCCACCAGGGTCACGGGCACGTTCAGGTTCGAGCCGTTGTCGGAGGTGCTGGTCACGCCGGGGTTCGAGCCCACCAGTCGGATGCGGTAGCCCGCGCCGGCCGTGGTGTTCTGCGGAACCGTGGCCGAAATCGAGCTGTTGCCCTGCCCGCTGAAGTTCACCGAGCCGATATTCACCGGCGCCGCAAACGAGCCGCTGGCATTCGATAGCTGGGCCGTAATCACGTTGCCGCTGGCAAAGTTGTTGCCCGTCACCGAGAAACCGATGCTCAGGTTGGTGCCGGGGCAAAGCGAGCCGCCGAACTGCGCCATCGCCAGAATGGGCTGCGCCGAAGGGTTCACCGTCACGGCCGTGGCCGAGCCGGGGCTCTGGCAGCCGTTCACCGTCACGTACAGAGTGTAGGTGCCGCTGTTGGCAGGGGTGGCGTTCGCGATGGTCGGGTTTTGCACACCGGAGGAAAAGCCCGGACCGGTCCAGAAGTACGAGGCGCCCGCCACGGTCTGGGCCGTGAGCTGCACGGTGCCGTTGTAGGCCACCGGCGAATTGCTGCCGGCCGAGGCCGTGGGCTGGGTCGTAATGCTCAGGTTCGAGCCGTTGTCCGTCGTGCTGATGATGGCCGGGTTCGAGCCCACCAGCCGGATGCGGTAGCCCGAACCCGTGGGCGTGTTCGCCGGGATGGTGGCGGAAACGGCCGCCGAGCCCTGCCCCGTGAAGGCCGCTGAGCCAATCACCGTGGGCGCGGCAAACGAGCCGCTGGCGTTCGAAAGCTGGGCTGAGATGGTGTTGCCATTGGCAAAGTTGTTGCCCGTCACCGAGAAGCCGATGTTGAAGGTGCTGCCCGCGCAGCCATTAAAGCCAAACTGACTCATGGTGAGCACCGGTACCGCGTTGGGCTGCACCAGCACCCGCACGCTGGCCGAGTCCTGGCAGCCGTTCGAGCTGCTCACGTACACGAAGTACTTGCCGCTCTGCGTGGGCTGGGCGTTGGCCAGGTTCAGGGTCTGGCCCGCGCCCACGTAGGCAGTGCCGCCGCTGGTGTACGCCACGTACCACTGGTAGGCGCTTTGTCCCACGGGTTGGGCCACCAGCTGAATGGTGCCGCCAAAGGCCACCGGCGAGTTGGCGCTGGCCGTAGCCGCCGGGGTACCGTAAATGGTCAGATTCGTGCCGTTGGTGGTGCCCGTAATGGCGGGGTTCGAGGCCACCACGCGCACCCGGTAGCCGGTGCCGGCCGGCGTGCGGAAGGCCACGGTGTCTTGCAGAATGCCGCCGCTGGCGTTAATGCTAATCAGGTTGCCGTAGAGCCGGGAGCCGGCCGTGAAGTTGCCGCTGGCATCGGAAAGCTGAAACCGGAACTGGTTGCCGGCGCCGTAGCCGGCCGTGTTCGTCGAGAAAGGCACCTGAATAAAGGTGCTGCTGCAAAACGCCGAGGACGAAACCGTGCCGGTGGCAATGCTGGGCGGATACGCGAAGCTGCCCGCCGAGCAGGCCGTGCCAGCCGGCGTGGTCACGCAGATGGGGCCGGTGGTGCCGCCAGTCGGGGCCGTCACGGTGAGGCCGGTGGCGGTGTTGCCGGTGATGGTGCCGGCCGCGGCCGGCACGCCGTTAAACGTCACGGCCGTGGCGCCGCTCAGGTTGGTGCCCGTGAGCACGACGCTGGTGCCCGCCCCGCCGCCCGTGGGCGTGAAGCTAGTGATGCTCGGGCTGGCGCAGTTAAAGAAGTAAGCGCCCGCGCCCGACACGATGGTGTAGTTGCCGCCGGTGCTCTGGAACACGAAGCGCAGCACCCGCGCGTTGGTAGCGGGCGTGGCCAGCGTGCGTACCACGGTATAAGCCTCGGATGCGTTGAAGGTAGCCGTGTAGGTGTCCACCGTCGTGA
>JAYSZD010000109.1:0-15101 GCA_043738185.1 Hymenobacter sp.
CAGGCCGTAGAGAAACGCCCGGAGGTTGTCGGCGGTGAGGGCCGCGAAGTGTCGCCCGTAGCCCAGCTGCTCCACCTGAGCGGCGTTCAGCCACTGCTCGAACTGCGCCGGAATGGGTAAGGCACAAATCGGCTTCCGCAAAAAAACGGCCTCCGAAATCAGGGAGAAGCCGCCGTTGGTGACCACGGCCCGACAGCTGGCCAAATCGGCAATAAAACCGGCTTCGGAGAAAGCGCGCAGCTGCACGTTCCCGTGGTCGGCTTCCTTATTGAAGCCATAGACGCGAAACTCCTGGTCGGGCAGCTGCTGCAACAGCGGCACCAGGTTTTGCTGCGTGGTGGCCGACTGGTACACCAGCACGTGGCTCCCGGTGGTGGGCCGGGCGGCCAGAATTTCGGGCCGGATAATGGGCGGCACCAGCGTGGTATCGGGCTTGCTGAGCGGCAGCTCGAAAAAAGTGGTAACGAAGTAGTGCCGACTGCGCGGCAGCTTGGCCCGCACAATGGTTTTAGCTAAATCAAAATTGCCGCGCTCCAATTTCGGCACCGCCACGTTCAGTTTGGCGCGGCTGATAATCTGCATATTGTCAATGCTGATGATGGGCAGACGCCGCATTTTAGCAAACAGGTAGCTGAACGACTCAAAATCAGAGATAATCAGCTCCGGCTCAAAATCACAAAGCAGCTCGCGGTACTTGGCGAAGTTGACGCGCAGGTCGGCGGGGGCGGTACGCAGCGTGAGCACGGCGGTGCGGGCCTTGCTCACGGCCAGCCCCCGGTAGGCCAGGTGGAAACCCCGGATTTCGTGCACCCGGCCCGGAAACGTAGCGGCCAGCATGTGGTAGGCGCGGCTGCTGCTCACCACACATACCTGGTGCCCGCAGGCCAATAGATGCGCGATGACCACCTTGCTGCGGGTGGCGTGGCCCAGGCCCTCGCCCGGCACTCCGTATAGAATATTCATGCGCGCAAAGATGCGCGCCGCCGATGATAGCCCGGTGCCGGGACCGGAGAACTCGCCCGTAGTTCGGTAGCCGGTCAGGGCTTATGTTTCGGAAGTTTCGGCCCGATTTTCGTTTTTCGCCCCGCCACTCATAACCTTTGTGACATGAATAACTCCTTCCTCCAACTTTCACTTCGGCGGTCGGCCTCCTTGTTGGCTGGGGCTTCCCTCCTGCTGGCCACGGCCTGCACCGCGCCCCGCGCCATCGTAACCACCGGCAAAGTCACGCCTCAGG
Source organism: Hymenobacter sp. (assembly GCA_043738185.1). GTDB lineage: Bacteria > Bacteroidota > Bacteroidia > Cytophagales > Hymenobacteraceae > Hymenobacter. The sequence goes on from JAYSZD010000109.1 coordinate 1,238, forward strand.
GCGAGTTTCGGGTGGGGTACAACCAGGGCTTCAACGTAGCCACTTCCTCCTTGAGCAAGGTGGGCAGCGCGGTGAAGGAGGCCGCCAGCCAAGCCGCCAGCCAGGAAAAAGTAGACTACACCGAGGCCACCACCAACATCCAGGCCGCGGCCCTGGCTTACGTGCTGGACCCCGTGCAGCCCACCGCCGACCTGAGCATTCGCTACGGCATTATCCCGCGCCTTGACGCGGGGTATAAATACGCTTTCGGCTCCCACGTTTTCGACACGCAATTCCAGCTCCTGGGGCCCACCGGCTCGCCCGAAAACCCCGGCGCCGGCGCTACCAGCGGCACCACCTACGCCAGCATCGGCTTGCAGTTTGCCACCCAACGGGCCAAATTGCCCAGCCTGCCGTTTCTGGACGACATCAATTCGGTGCTCAACTTCCGGGCCACCCGCAACGATTTACTCGTGCCGCTCACCTTCAGCCAGTCGTTTGGCCCCGAAGAGGAAATCGGAGCCATCAGCTACGGCCTGGTGTATGGGCACAGCTGGGTGAGCTACGGCTTTGCGCCCGAGAAGATTTTTGACGGCTCGGTGAAAGTGCCGGAGCTGACGCTGCAGAAGCGCAATTTTTCTTCTTTCGGCGGCTTTGTCAACCTCAAGCTGGGCTACCGCTACGTGTATGTTATCCCGGCGGTTTCGGTGTTCTACCAGAACTACGGCAACTACGCCCTGCTCAACGGCGCCAGCACTTCGCTGAGTGGAGTCACGTTTGTGCCCTCGCTGGGCTTTCAGTTGCGCCTGCCCAACCTGTTTAAGTAAGCCACGGCACCAGCGAAACAGGGCCGCGGCCAGGGGTGCGTTGTTGGGGGAGTTTTACCGTTCTTTGCTGCCCGTTTTTTCAGTTAATTACGGATAACCAGCCCCTGACTACTCCCCTGCTATGGAAGCTCCCAACCCCGAATTCATGCGCGAAGCCATTCGCCTGTCTATTGAAAAAATGCAGGCCGGGCACGGCGGGCCCTTCGGCGCGGTGGTGGTGAAGGACGGGCAAATCATTGCCCGCGGCTTCAACCAGGTAACCACTACGCACGACCCCACCTGCCACGCCGAAGTTGATGCCATTCGCAAGGCCTGCCAGGCGCTGGGCACCTTCCAGCTCGACGGCTGCGACCTGTACACCAGCTGCGAGCCCTGCCCCATGTGCCTGGGTGCCATCTACTGGGCTCGACCACGGCGCGTATTCTACGGCAACACCAAGGCCGACGCGGCCGCCATCGGCTTCGACGACCAGTTCATTTACGAGGAGCTGGACCGGCCCATGGAAAACCGTAAATTGCCGATGACCCAGCTGCTGCGCGATGAGGCCCTGGCCGGTTTTCGCGCCTGGGAACAGAAAGAAGGCAAAACGGAGTATTAAGGTAAATCGCCTGTCATCCTGAGCTTGCGAAGGACCATATTCCCGAAGAGCGATTTGCGGTAATCAATTTATTTGCTGCAAACTGGTCAGACGTGATAAGGTCCTTCGCAAGCTCAGGATGACAGGGACGTACCAAGCATCAACCATGATTGTATTCTACCTCAACGACCAGCCCATCCGTACCAGCGAAGCGCCAGCCAGCACCCTGCTCGATTTCGTACGCTACCACGAGCAGCTGAAGGGCACCAAAATCGGCTGCCGCGAAGGCGACTGTGGAGCCTGCACCGTGCTGGTGGGCAAGCTGGCGGCCGACGGCCAGACCGTGAATTACCAGAGCATGACCAGCTGCCTCACCCCACTGGGCAACGTGCAGGGTAAGCACATCGTGACGGTGGAAGGCATCAACGCGGCCGGCAGCCAGCTCACGCCGGTGCAGCAGGCTATCGTGGACGAGGGCGGCTCGCAGTGCGGCTTCTGCACGGTGGGCTTCGTAATGTCGCTCACCGGACACAGCCTGAGCGAGCAGCCGGCTACTGAGAAGAACACCATCGCGGCCATCGACGGCAACATCTGCCGCTGCACCGGCTACAAGAGCCTGGAGCGCGCTGCCGCCCGTCTCACCGCCGACCTAGCCGCCCGCCCCGCCGAAAACGCCTTGACCTGGCTAAGCGAAAAGCAATTCGTACCCGGCTATTTTGCTGGTATTCCGGCCAAACTGGCCAGCCTGTGCCCTAACGCCACCCAAGCCGCTGCTTCGGTAGCCGCCGCAGTTACGCCCCACGCCAACGGCGGCCACACCGTTTCGACCTCGCCCAACGGCCACGCCCAAAGCCAGAACGACCACGGCCACGATTCGCCCATTCGCCCAGTCGCTCATTCACTCATCGGCGGAGGTACCGACCTGCTGGTGCAGCACCTCGAAGAGCTGCGCGAGCAGCCGGGCGTGCGCCTGGTATTCGACCAGCCCGGTCGGCGCGGCATCCGCCGCGAAACTACCGGCCGCGTGGTGATGGGCGCGGCCACCACGGCCAGCCAGCTGCTCGAATCAGAGCTCATGCGCGGGCTGCTGCCGAAGCTGCCGCAGTACCTGAAACTGGTGAGCAGCACGCCCATCCGCAACATGGGCACCGTGGCCGGCAACTTCATCAACGGCTCGCCCATCGGCGACCTCACCATCATGTTCCTGGCGCTGGGCGCGTCCATCACGCTACTCGACGCGGCTGGCCACACCCGTGAGCTGGCCCTGCCCGACCTCTACCTGGGCTACAAAAAGCTGGCGAAAGCGGCCGACGAGCAGGTCATCGAAATCAGCTTCCCCGCCCCGCTGGCCGGCGACTGTTTCCACTTCGAGAAGGTATCCAAGCGCACCCACCTCGACATTGCCAGCGTGAATTCCGCCGCCTGGCTGCGGGTTGAAAACGGCGTTATTCAGGCGGCCCGCATCTCGGCGGGCGGCGTGGGGCCGGTGCCGCTGCTGCTGGCCCGCACCAGCGAGTTCCTGGTAGGCCGCGAACTGACGGCCGAAACCCTCACCGCCGCCAACGCCGTGATGCAGGCCGAAATCAGCCCGATATCCGACGTGCGCGGCACAGCGGACTATAAGCGGCTGTTGCTGCGCCAGCTGCTGTGGGCGCATTTTCTGGAGTTCGCGCCGGAGCTGGCGATGGAGGAGTTGATTTAGAGCGATGCGGTATCTATTGGTTTTTATTCTTTCGCTGGCGTTTCATAATGCGTTTAGCCAGAGCAAATCGAAAGTGATGTTTCGCCTGCCGAAGGATGCAACAGCCAGGAAATTCGTTACATCCTGTTTGTGTAATCAAGATGCTGACAAGCTGCTGCCGAATCATCCGGAATCGCGGCTTGATACGGTTGAGAGAATTGAAGTCATTTCCAGAGTTGTACCGGCGATAAAATTCCAAGAGGAATGTGATGGCATCTACTATTACTTTCTGCGTTCCGAATACTGGGATGCTCCAATGTTCAGAGGTGCCAAAGGCACTTTTTACGCTTATCAATACCTCGTCATCTTGAACAAAACACTTATTCCATTCCGAGCTAATGACAAAGCAAACCCTGCGAAATTTCAAAGAATCCGCCAAGAATTAATTAGAAATATTGGCGTTCAGAAAACGGATTCTATCCGGCTTCATTTGCTGTCAGGCCATGCTACATTCTAGCCGTTCTTTCTAATTGATTTAAATTTAAGCGTCGCCCTACGCGCGGCACCTCACCCCCAGCCCCTCTCCGAAAAGGAGAGGGGGGCCTGACGATTTCCGTCCGCGCATAGCCGGTACCCCCTCTTTTTTGGAGAGGGGGTCATAGGGTGAGGTTGACGCGGAGGGCTACTTGCAAGCCAATCCCATGAACCACCTCGACCCCCACCGCCACGTGCGCGGCGAATCGCAGTACCTCGACGATGTGCCCGTGCAGCAGGGCACGCTCTACGCGGCCGTGTTTGAAAGCCCACTGGCCCACGGCGTGCTCCGCAGCCTCGATTTCAGCGCCGCGCTCACGGCGCCCGGCGTGGCGCGGGTGCTCACGGCCCAAGACATTCCCGGCATCAACCAGATTGGGGGCATCGTGGCCGATGAGCCGCTGCTGGCCGAGGGGCACGTTCATTTCCGGGGGCAGCCGGTGGCGCTGGTACTGGCCCGCACCGAGGCGCAGGCCCACGCCGCCCTCAAGCTCATCCAGGTCGAAATCGACCCGCTGCCCGTCATCACCGACCCGCGGGTAGCCGCCGCACAGGGCGAGCTGATTGTGCCGCCGCGAACCTTCCAAATCGGCGATTCGGCGGCGGCCTGGGCGGGGTGTGCGCACGTGTTTGAGGGCGTGGCCGAGAGCGGCGGGCAGGAGCATCTGTACATCGAAACGCAGGGCGCGTATGCTTTCCCCACGGAGATGGGCGGGGTGCGGCTCATTTCCTCCACGCAGGGGCCCACGGCGGTGCAGCGCCACACGGCCGTGGTGCTGGGCCTGGGCATGCACCAGGTGGAAGTGGACGTGACGCGCCTCGGCGGCGGCTTCGGGGGCAAGGAAGACCAGGCCACGCCCTGGGCCGCGCTGGCCGCGCTGGGCGCGTTCGTCACCAAAAAACCGGTGAAGCTGGTGCTCGGCCGCATGGCCGACATGCGCATGACCGGCAAGCGCCACCCCTACTCGTCCGATTTCAAAATCGGCTTCGATGCCGACCTCAAAATCGTGGCATACGAAGTCACGTTCTACCAGAACGCGGGCGCGGCGGCCGACCTCTCGCCGGCCGTGCTGGAGCGCACACTCTTCCACGCCACCAACGCCTATTTCGTGCCCAACGTGACGGCCACGGCCTTTTCGTGCCGGACAAACCTGCCGCCCAACACGGCCTTTCGGGGCTTCGGCGGGCCGCAGGGCATGTTCGTGATAGAGTCGGCCCTGGCCAAAGCGGCGGAGGAATTGGGCGTACCGACTTTCGAGATTCAGCGCCGGAACCTGCTGCGCGAAGGCGACCTGTTCTCCTACCGGCAGCCGGCCGAGCTGTGCCACGCCGAGCAGGCCTGGGACACGGCCACGCGGGAGTTCAACCTGGCCGGCCTGCGAGCCGAAGTCGAGCAGTTCAACCAAGCCAATAAGCTCAAAAAGAAAGGCTTGGCCGTGATGCCGATTTGCTTCGGCATCTCGTTCACCAAAACGCCCATGAACCAGACGCGGGCGCTGGTGCACATCTACTCCGACGGTTCGGTGGGCATCAGCACGGGCGCGGTGGAAATGGGCCAGGGCGTGAACACGAAAATCGCGCAGGTGGCGGCCCGCACGCTGGGCATTTCGATTAACCGCATCAAAATCGAAACCACCAACACTACCCGCGTGGCCAACACCTCACCCAGCGCTGCCAGCGCCACCGCCGACCTCAACGGCAAGGCCACCGAAATGGCCTGCGACGCCCTGCGCAAGCGTCTGCTGGAGCACGCCAGCACCGAGTACACGCTCAACTACGAGGGCCTCGAAATCCACGACGAGCAGGTGCTGGCTGCCGGCGTGCCCGCCGATACTAACTGGGAGAAGCTGGTGTCGTCGGCCTTCTGGAAGCGCGTGGCCCTCACCGAAAACGCCCACTACGCCACCCCCGACCTGCATTTCGACGCCACCACCAATCAGGGCCACCCCTTCGCCTACCACGTCTACGGCACGGCCCTCACCAGCGTGACGGTGGACTGCCTGCGCGGCACCTACACCGTGGATGCCCTGCGCATTGCCCACGATTTCGGCCAGAGCTTCAACCCCGTCATCGACCGGGGCCAGATTGAGGGTGGCGCGGTGCAGGGCATCGGCTGGATGACCATGGAAGAAGTGGCCTACAACGCCGAGGGCCGCCTGCTCAGCAACTCGCTCAACAGCTACAAAATCCCCGACATTTACGCCGCCCCCCAGGTGCTCGACGTGCATTTCCTCGACACGCCGGGCCACCCCAAAGCCATCCTGCGCTCCAAGGCCGTGGGCGAGCCGCCGCTCATGTACGGCATCGGCACCTACTTCGCCCTACGCGACGCGGTGCGGGCCTTCCAGGGGCATACGGCGTTGCCTTTTTCGGCGCCGCTCACGCCGGAAAAGGTGCTGGTGAGCTTGTACCCGGAGTTTGCGGGGTCTACTTCTCCTATCACCAAGGAAGCCACCGCCACGAACTTACTGTAACACAACCTTCTCAAAATTTCAAGACACTGAATGGGACAGACGGCAGTGCTCTCCGGCTTGACTGAAAACGCTTTTGAGCAGCTTGCCAGGCAACCTGGCTCATTTGAGTATTGGAAAGAATCCGTGGCTTCAGAGGGTTTCAGTAAAACCTTTGAGGGCTTGCGTTTTGTGCTATCCACAGGTCAAAACGAAGCCACTGTTGAGTTAATTTCCCAATTATTCGAGCCGAGGACATATGTGGGAGAGGAAGTCGATTATGAACACATCGACTGGGGCAATCTGACCGGGAATGAAGATTTAACTGGCACTGCGGTTTACTACCATTCGCCACAAACCGTCAGAGAGTTAAACAACTTTTTAGCGACAGTGACGATGAATCATTCCGTACCGCATTTGACCCTGATGAATTGAACCGAGAAGATGTATATCCCGGTGACGTATGGAATCGAGAAGTAGGCGAAAATCAAGGTTACAATGAAGAGAACATGCTCGACGAATTGCACCTGTTACGGCAGTTTTTTGCACACATCAGCCAAGAGTCCATGTATTGCATCTGTCATGTTGGCTGAACTAAACTTGCTTTTAGCAAAAGTTTAACGCAACCCGCACTATTAACGAACCTTAGTGGACTAAAAGGGCCCTTTGCTGAACTCGGTGAGTTCTTGCCGTTAGAATTCGTCAGGCTTCCTTATCTTTTGGAGAGGGGCTGGGGGTAAGGTTTCGCGGGACCAGCTACTTCGCAGCTTTCGTGCGCTGGCCCTCCAGAATGCGGAAGAACGAGCAGGTCTACACCTCTCTCAGGGTGATGCCAGTGGCGAGGATTCCCTCTTCCGAAATCGAGCCGCAGCTCAGGGCCTTACAGTTGAATGGCGCGGTTCTCGGGGGCGGTGGGCTCCCATTCGCCGATGACAATGCCGGTGCGCTTGATTTCCTGCACGAAGGGGTTCCAGTCGGTGAACTGTTCGGGCGAGAAGGTGTGCGGCTCGATGTAAAAAAAGGGTGCACGGGCCAGCAAATGGGCCATTGGCCGTACGTCAATCGGCGCGGCACCGGTGAAATCTTCGCTCACGAGGGCCACGTCGATATCCGATTCTTCGCGCTGCTCATTGCGGGCGTACGAACCGAATACAATGACTTTTTGCAGCCGCAGGTCCAGCTGCTGCACCTCGACGGCAAAACGCTGGACCAACTCTATGGCAGAGTGCTGAGTAAACATTGGCGGAAGAGTTCGGTGTTGTGTAGCAGTTGCCGGGTGTAGGCTTCGGTGGCAATTTTATAAACGCTACGCTGATAATCAGGGTAACGTCCGTCCATTTGGAATCCGTTCAACTCGGCAATCAGCACCTCCTTGGCGGGCGTGAGTACCACGGTGGTGGCGGCCAGCAGCCGCGCCAGGTTATGAATGCGCGGCGGGTGGTCATCCACGTTGTCTTTCACCCAGTGCGCTTTGCAGAGCTTTTCAATGGTGAGATGCGCCAGAAACAAGCACTGTAAGTAGCGCTTGGTTTGAAACAGGTCCTGCGAGGCCAGCCAATCATCTTCAGCGGTTTCTTTCCAGTGCAGAATATGGTCGGGCTTGGTCATGAAGCAAGGTAACAAAAAAAGAGGCTGAAGCTCCCGTAGCTTCAGCCTCTTTCTGTTTCTGCCGCAGTACAGGGTTTTGGGGAATAAGTTCGGCTGGTTTTCGGGCCGGGGAAAGCGTACTTTTGCACCCCGATTTTACGAACGTTCCCGCTACTTGCTCCCCACCCACTCATTTCAACTCCGCAACCACGTCCGGGGCTTCCTGATTTATGCCGCCGGCGACACCGTTGCCGCGCTGCTGCTGCACCAGTTCAGCTGGCTGCGGCTGCTGGGCATGGCCCTGGTGGGCGGCCTGCTCTATTCCACCGAAGTACCGGCCTATTTCCGCTGGCTCGATGCGCGGCTGCCAGCGCGCACCGACGGCAGCCAGCTGCGCAAAACCGGCCGCGCGGCCCTCACCCTGCTCTACTTCAATCCCCTCTGGATAGCCCGGCACTACGTGTTTCTGGGCGTGTTCGGGGGCGCGGCCGAGTCGCTGTCGCTGGCGCTGCTGCCCATCGCCGGCCGGTCGTTTCTGCTCAACGCCCCGGTGTCGCTGGCCGCCAACTACTACATCCAGAACCGCGTGGCCACCAACCGCCGCTTCGTGGCCAGCGCCGTGTTTTCGGGCATCATGGCCGTGTCCTACGCCCTCAGCGCCGCCTGGCTGTAGCGCGGAGCGGCCTGACGTTTCGCTTACCGGCGATTCAGAAACCAACAAAAAAGACCCATTACTGAATGCAGTAGGTCTTTTTTGTTAGCATTCGCCAGGCTCTCCTCTCCCTAAGGAGAGGGGCCGGGGGTGAGGTTTAACGTCTGCGCCGCCCCTCCAGAATGCGGAAGAACGAGCGGGTCTGCACCTCCTCCAGCGTCAAACCTGTGGCCAGAATCTCCTCTTCCGAAATGGCGGCGCAGTTCAGGGCTTTGAGGAAGAAGTTGAGCAGGCCCTGGCCCGTGGCGGCATCGTCGAAGATGTCGCCGGTGAGGGTGGAAATGGCGGCACGCTCCACGAAGGTGCGCAGGCGGAACACCGCGTCGTCGTAGCTGCTGAGGAAGAAGTTGTAGGTGGCCGCGTAGCGCATGGGCAGCTGCGCGGGGTTCAGGTCCCAGCCCTGGTAGAAGCCGTTGATGAGCGAGTGCGTGGTGTGGTGATAGGCTTGTCTCCACGCATTGTGCACCGACTCGCGGTTTTCGCGCAGCTGGGCAAAAGTCAGGTCGTCGCCGCGGTGCGGGCCGATGGGCATCACGTTGGTGGCGCCGTCGCTGAGCCAGATGCCGGTGCTGCCCAGCGCCACTTTGGTCATGTGGTGGGCGAAGTCGTTTACGGGGTGGTCCATGGTCTGGTACCGGGCCGTGATGCCGCAGCTGGCCGTGTAGTCGTAGGTGCCGAAGTGGGCCGCGATGCAGCGCCCCTCACTGGCCCGGATGATGCGCAGGAGCGGGTTGCGCCCCTCGTCGTCCATGATAATCTGGGTGGCCTCCACCATCGTCTCCATTTTCAGGGTGCCTGCTTGCAGCCCATTGGCCTTTTCCAGCAGCTCGAACAGACGCACCAGAGTGGTCATCTGCTCCGGGATGGTCACCTTGGGCAGCATCACCACAAAGTTGGCGGGCAGCTGGCCGCCGGTTTCGGCCAGCAACGTGGTCAGGAAAATATCGAGCGTGCGCACGCCGCGCGCCTTCAGGTCTTCGGTGAAGGGCTTGATGCGAATGCCGATAAACGGCGAGAGCGTGCCCGCCGTCATGCCCTTGGCCACTTCGCGGGCGGCGCGCACGGCAGTTTCGTCCTCCTCGGCATCGGGCCGGTTGCCGAAACCGTCTTCGAAGTCGATGCGGAAGTCTTCCACGGCCTCGCGCTTCAGCTTCGCCACAATCTTGTTGTACACCGAGTAGGCCAGCCAGGCGGGCTCCTGCTTACGGTCCACGGGGCTCAGGGCGTCGAGCTTGGCAGTGAGGACGGCCACGTCGGCCTCCAGATGCGGCAGAAACTCGTGGTTCTTGAGCTCCAGCATGCGGGCCAGCTCTACGAAGTTGGGCGCGTAGGTGAGCAGGTTTTGCAGCGCGATATCACCGATTTTCACGCAGGTATCGGCCTTGAAGAGGTTGGCGCCGCCGTACACGGTGTGCACGGGCTGGCGGTCGGGCCGGTCGCCGGGGTATATTTTCTGGAACTTGATATTGGCTATGCCCAGCTGGTCGAGCAAGGCGGTTTTATCGGATTCGGGTAAGCTGAGTTTCATGATGGGAATCTGGTTGTTCGTTGTTAGTTGCTGGGCAGCTTTCTCCAGAACGTCATGCTGAGCTTGTCGAAGCATCTCTACCCCGCAAGTAATTCACTTACTATGGCAGCAGAGATGCTTCGACAAGCTCAGCATGACGGGCTCACGACCCGCGGTAGGTGGAATATCCGAACGGATTCAGCAGCAGCGGCACATGGTAATGCTCATTGCCAGCCACGTTGAACACGATTTCCACGAAGGGGTAGAAATTCGCGGTGCCGTCCTGCGCAAAGTATTCCTGGGTATCGAATTTCATTTTATAAACGCCCGGCTCCATCTGCTTATTATCGGGCAATAAATCCGCAATTCGGCCATCCGAATTCGTTACGCCACGCGCTATTTCCTGCCAGTTTTCGCCAGCCTGCTGCAACAATGCAATAGTCACGCCCGCAGCGGGTTTCCCCTTGGTTGTATCAAGAATATGAGTAGTAATCTGGCTCATGCGGCAAGGAGTTTTTCGAGGCGAATACGAGTAATTTTATCCTGTTCGCCGGCGGCAGTTAATACCTCGTCTTCCGGCTTGTTGGTTAGCCGCGCTTGCAGCAAGGCCAGCATTTCTTCGGCCGATTTACCAGTGGCACACACGATGAAAATGTAGCCGAATTTCCTTTCATACTCATCGTTACCAGCCGCCAAGGCCTCAAGCGTAGCTTGCGTAGCCTGACTCACAGAAGCCTGCTCGCCTTCGGCCCAGGTGCTGGTACTGGCAAATTTGGCGCGTAGGGCTTCCACGTCGTCCCCTATTTTGGGGTGATGGGTGAAGGCTTCGCGCCAATCGGCTTCGACCAGGCTGTTCCACTGGGTTTTAGCTTCGTCCATCAGCGTCTTCACATCAAAAACAGGGAAGCGGGCGACCATGCTTTCGACCCACACCGTGGAGCCGCAACACTTGCTAAGGGCTTCGGCGAGTGCGGGTGCGGGGAGGTGGTTGAGTTCGTCGAGGGTCATAATTCACATTGTCATCCTGCGCTTGCGAAGGACCTTATTGCGTTTGAACAACTCGCGCTAACCTGTTAAGGTCCTTCGCAAGCGCAGGATGACAGACTATTTCATTACCGTACCGTTGGAAACCGGTTCACGTTCTTGTAATAGATATATACCGACGGATCCTGCCCCATTGCCGTGGCCCACTGCTGGCAATACGGCGCCATCCAGATGGAATCGCCCTTTTTCACCGGGTACCAGCACTGGTCGAGCATGTAGATGGCCTGGCCTTCGAGATACATCAGGCCGTGCTCCATGATGTGGGTTTCTACCATGGGCAGGTTGCCGCCGATGCCGTAGGTGAAGATATTTACGGCCATGTCGAAGCCCAATTCGTTGGGAAGCAGCTCCTGAATGCGCAGCGCCTCGTCGTTCATGTACACGGGCGCTTTGCCAAGGTCGCGCTCGCCCCAAAATACGCTTGGCGTGGCGTGGCCAGCCAGCGGTTCGTACACTTTATGAAAAGTCAGCAGCTGCGTGCCAGCTTCGGGCTGTGCAAACTCATACGCCTGACCAACTGGAATGTACACGTATTCGCCCGCTTTCAAAGTACGGGTTTCACTGCCCACAGTGGCCTGTACCCGGCCCTGCACCGCGTAGAAAAAAACCTGCGACGCCTGCGTCTCCCCCACCAGTTGGCCGGCCTCCGTCAGCGTAATCAGCGTCTGGCACAGGCGGGCACCCATCTGCTCGTTGATGATGACGTTGGTGGTGCAGCCGGTCCAGCCGGGCACGTTGCTGTTGATGTAGCCGTCGGGGGCAATGATGGCGTGGTTACGCTTCACAACCGAACGGGTCAGGGCAGACATTTCCATGAGTGGAATTAAAAATTAAAAATGAAGAATTAAAAATTTCTCTGGAAGTATTCTGAGCATTATCAGCTCATTTTTAATTCTTCATTTCTAATTTTTAATTCATTTAAAAACCGTTCCGCCACGGCAATGGCGGCGGCCAAATCGGCCAGCTCCACGTTCTCCAGCGGGTTGTGGCTGATGCCTTTGCAGCAGCGAATAAACAGCATAGTGGCCGGTGCCACGAAGGAAACCGGCACGGCGTCGTGGCCGGCGCCGCTCACCAGTGCAATGGCTTCGTGGCCGCTTTCGGCAATGGCCTGGGCCAACAGGGTGTTCAGGGCCGCATCGCACGTCACCGGCGCCGTCTGCTGCACCAGCGTCCAGGTAAGGGCTACGGCGCGGTGGGCGGCGAGGCCTTCGGCGAAGCCCCGCAGGGCGTGGGCGGCATCGGCCAGCTGCGCCTGGTCGGGGCTGCGCAGGTCGAGGCTGCACGTCACCTCACCGGGAATCACGTTGCTGGCCGAGTGGCTCACGGCGAGCTTGCCCACGGTGGCCACCAGCCCCCGGCCGTGCGCCTGGGCAAACTGCTCAGCCGTGAGCACAAACTCGGCGGCGGCGCACAGCGCATCCTGGCGCATGGCCATGGGCACGGTACCGGCGTGGCCGGCCATACCCCGGAAGGCCAGCTCCACGCGCTGCTGTCCGGCAATGGCCGTGACCAGCGCCACCGGCACGTTGCGCTCCCACAGCACCGGTCCCTGCTCAATGTGCATCTCAAAATACCCCAGCCACTCGGCAGCCGGAATGGCATCGGTGGGGATTTGGGCGGCGTCCGCACCCATTATTTCCAAAGCCTGCGCCAGCGTGATACCCGCCGCATCGGGCCGCGCCAACAGGGCCGCATCAAACGAGCCGGCCACTACTTTGCTGCCCAGGTAGGTGGTGTGAAACCGCACGCCCTCCTCGTCGCTGAACGCAATCAGCTCGATGTGAAACGGCAGGTCGGCCTGCTGTTCGATGAGCTGCTCCAGCAAATCAAGCCCCATGAGTACGCCCAACGGCCCGTCGAACTTGCCGGCATTCACCACCGTGTCGATATGCGAGGCCAGCACGAAGGTTTTGGCGGCGGGGTGCCGGCTTTGCAGCCGGGCGCGCAGGTTGCCGATGCCGTCGACACGGGTGGGCAGGCCGGCGGTTTGCAGCCAGCGCTGCACCAGGTCGCGGCCTTCCAGAAAGGCAGGCGTGCCGAAGGTGCGCGTCACGCCGTGGGCGTCTTCGCTGATGGCGGCCAACTGCTGAATGCGCTGCATGATGCGCTCGGCACGGGCCAGGTATTCGTGCTGCATTCCGCTACCGGGTTAGGAGTTGGCCTTGGTTGAGCTGGGTGAAGGTCGGGTGCTGATAAACCAGCTCGCCCCGCAGAAAAGTTAATTCCACCACGCCCGCCAGCTCCTGGCAAATGTAAGGCGACACTTTGTGTTTGTGCTGAATCATTTCCGCCTGCACAGCGAAGGTTTTTTCGGGGTCGAGCACCAACAAATCAGCGTCGTAGCCCACGGCAATGCGGCCTTTGCAGTGGCTCATACTGATGAGTTTAGCGGGGTTTTCGCTTAGCCACCGGGCCAGGTCACTGAGGGTGGCGCCGCGCCGGCGGGCGGCCGTCCACAGCACCGGCAGGGCCAGCTGTAGGGAGGCAATACCGCCCCAGGCGGTGGTGAAGTCACCGCTTTCGAGCTGCTTTAAATCGGGCGGCGCGGGCGAGTGGTCGGTGGCCACAAAGTCGATGAGGCCGGCCTGCAGCGCCGCCCACAGCTGCTCGTTGTTGGCCCGCTCGCGAATGGGCGGCGCGCACTTAAACTGCGTCTGCCCGTCGGCAATGTCTTCGGCGTTGAAGTAGAGGTAGTGCTGGCCCGTTTCTACGGTGAGGGGCAAGCCTTTGGCCTTGGCCGCGGCAATGGGCGCCAGCGAGTTGGCCGACGACAAGTGCACAATGTGCACCGGGCAGCGGAACTCCTCGCACAAGCGAATCATCATGGCCACGGCATCGTCCTCCCACTTTTTGGGACGCGAGGCCAGGTAGTTCGGGTACGAGCGGTGGTCGTTCTGCTTCCACGCGTCATCGTCTTCCGACAGCTCGCAGTGCACCAGCAGCGGCAAGCCGTGGCGGGCCAG
>JAYSZD010000110.1:0-5409 GCA_043738185.1 Hymenobacter sp.
CCGGTGCCGATGTCCAGCAGCCGGGTGGCGCCGCTGAGGTCGGCGGCGGCACCCAGCAGGCAGGCATCGGTGCTCACCTTCATGGCGCACTGGCCCTGCTCAATGCGGAACTGCTGGAACTGGAAGTAGTCGTTGGGCATGGCGAGCGTAGCGCGGCGTAGGTCAGGGACCGGGGGCTAGCGGAGCAGGTCGTTGGTGTGCAGGACCTGGCGCAAAACGGCGGCATCTTCCAGCTTGTGGGCAACGAGCCACTCCAGGAAAAGCCGGATACGGTCGTCGGCCATGACGCCCCAGGTAGCGCCGGCCCCGTAAAAGGGCGAGACAAAATCCTGGCTTCTAAGAAGGTCAATGGCCTGCGTATCCCGGGTCGGCACGTGCTGGGCCAACATCGCGACGGCTTGCGGCCTGGTAGCTTCAGTGGCGGCAAACTCAAAACCTTGTTTCGTGGCTTGCAAAAAAGCCCGGTAGGCGGGCGAGTGCTGCTGGATATTTTCCTGGGTAGAAAAAACGACGGGCGAATAAGCGTAGGGAATGCCATAGTCGGCCAGCGCAAACTTGGTCAGCGGCACACCACGGGTTTGGGCTTCCACGCCTTCCCAGTTGTCAAAAATCCAGGTGGCGTCGGCGGTATGGGTCAGGAGCGTCTGCCAGATGCCCAGTTTTTCCGGGTAAATAACGGCGAGGTCGCCCGCCCCGCCATCGTTGATAATCATTTGCCGCACAATGGCGTCTTCGTAGCGGGCCCGGTACGAGGCGTAGGTGCGCTGGTCCAGCTCTCTGGGTCGGGCAATACCGCTGGTGGTCAGCGTGGCGATGGAGCTGATATCGGCTTGCAGTAGCGCGGCCACGGCTACCGCGTTGACGCGCGCGGCCTTGGTGTTCAGGCTGATGACGCTTTCGAATGGGGCAACTGCAAAGTCGGCCAAGCCCAACTCAACTTTCTTGGCCGGGGTGGTTGCGTAGTGGTCCGTGTCGGGGCTGATGAGGTCAACGGCCAGCCCGCTCGCGGCATAGTAACCCAACTCTTGCGCCACAAAAAAACCGGTGTGGTTGGTGTTGGGGGTCCAGTCGAGGGCAATTGTTATTTTGTGCATCCAAGCTTACAATGGCGGGTGAGGGCTGGTAATTTCTAGGTCGTCGGGGTTAGGTTTTTTTCGTAGCCTTCATCCACCAGCAGGCCTTTGCCCAGGGCGCTTTGCACGGCCAGCACGTCGCAGCGCTCGTTTTCGGCGTGGCCGGCGTGGCCCTTTATCCAGTGGAAGCTGACGGTGCGCTGCTGGTAGATGCGCAGGAAGCGCCGCCACAAGTCTTCGTTGGCCTTTTTGCCGAAATCAGCCTTTTTGGCCCAGCCAAAAACCCACTTTTTCTCCACGGCATCCACCACGTATTTGGAATCGGACACCACGCGGATGGGCAGTTCGGGGCGGGTCACGGCTTCGAGGCCCACTATCACGGCCAGCAGCTCCATGCGGTTGTTGGTGGTGTGGCGGAAGCCCTGGGTCAGCTCTTTCTCGTGGGGGCCGTAGCGCAGAATGGCCCCGTAGCCGCCCGGCCCAGGGTTGCCGCGGGCCGAGCCATCGGTAAATAGGTGAATCATAATTGGTGCTTGATGCCTGGTGTCTGGTGCTTGATTCAGGGCCGTCTTAAAGCCAAGCACCAAGCACCAGCTACCAAGCACTAAAAATTGGCTTTGAACAGTTTAATGGCGATGGCCAGCAGGATGACGCCGAACACGCGGCGTAGCACGTCCTCGCCGGCTTTGCCGAGCTTGCGCTCAATCCAGGGGCTGGTTTTGAGCACGGCGTAGACGAACACCAGGTTGAGCACGATGCCGACCAGGATGTTGGGCAGCGAGTAGGCGGCGCGCAGCGAGAGCAGCGTGGTCATGGTGCCGGCCCCGGTGATGAGCGGAAACGCCAGCGGCACAATGGAGCCGGTGCTGGCCGTGAGGTCGGAATGAAACAGCTGAATGCCGAGTATCATTTCGAGCCCGATGAGGAAGATGATGACCGCACCGGCCAGGGCGAAGCTCTCGTTATCGACCCCAAACAGGTGCAGAATGCTCTGGCCCAGAAACAGAAACGCCACCATGAGGCAGCCCGCCACGAAAGTGGCCAGCTCGGCCTTTATCTGCCCCTCGCGCTGCCGAATCTGAATAATAATCGGGATGGAGCCGATGATGTCAATCACGGCAAAGAGCGTGAGCGTAACGGAGAATATTTGCTGAAGGCTGAGCATGGATTCAATTAAAAATTGAGAATTAAAAATTAAAAATGAGAGAGAGGTAGTTGCGTCAAACGCTCATTTTTAATTCTGCATTTTTAATTTCTAATTCATTTCAGCCCGGAAATTCTTTGGCGAAAAACTGCACCAGCGCTTCAAAAGCAGCGTCGGGCACGGCCGGGAAGTTGGCAATGCGGATGCTCGTGTTCTTCAGCGGCCCGTAGCCGCTGCCCAGGTAGAGGCCCACTTCCAGCGCTTTGCGCTTGATTTCCTCGACGGTGGCCGCGTCCCCTTTCAGGCCAATGACCGTGGTAGAGCGCGTTTCGGGGTTGCTGATGAGCGGCTGCAACGGTGTGGCCTGCTCAAAAAAGTCGTAGAGCTTCTGGGCGCGGTCGGCCAGGTGCTGGTGCACGGTTTTGATGGGCTCCCGGTCGGCCAGTACCCGGCTGAGCAGGTAAATGCCCAGCACGTTGGGCGTGTAGTTGGTCTGGAAGTTGAGCATCTGGCTCAGCATGGCGGGCAGGGCGTTGTAGTGCGCCCGGTCGTTTACAACGCGGGCCTGGGCCACCGCCCGCGGCGAGAGCACCAGCACGCCCAGGCCGGCGGGCAGGCCAAAACACTTTTGCACCGAGCCAAACCAGATGTCGGCCTTGATGTACTTGAGGTTGAGGCCGCCGAGGCTGCTGGTGGCATCCACCGCTAGCAAAGCGCCGTTGAGGCGGTTGTACAGGTTCAGGATGAAGCCTTCGCGCAATTGGGTGGCGGTGCTGGTCTCGTTCTGGGTGATGCACACCAGGTCGGTGTCTTCGCCGGAAAAGGGGAGGGCCGCGACGTCGGGCAATTCATCAATGCCGAAGGAAACGCCGCTGCTGGCGGGCCGCAGTGCCTTGGCATATTTCAGCCATTTCTCGCCGAAGTCGCCGTTGTAGAGGTGGAAGCTGCGGCGGGGCGTGAGGCTCTGGGCCAGGATTTCCCAGCATTCGGTAGCCGAGCCGGTGAACAGCACGATGTAGTCCTGGGGAATGTTGAGCTTGGCTTTGAGGTCGGTGACGGCCTGGCGCACCAGGCTGGTCACTTTGTCGCTGCGGTGCGGAGCCGAAAGCCAGCCTTCGTCAAACGCATCGGTGAGGTACTGGCGCACGGCCGGATATACGGCCGCGGGCCCGGGGTTGAAAGTATAAATCACGGATTCGTCGGATTTTTCACGGATGCCACGGATTTTGTGGACGATTTCCGCTTCGTGGAAAGAAATCGGTTGAGCAGTCAGCGCCAAATTGGGGCATCGCTGTCAATTTTTCGGAGTAACCGGCAAGTGCAAGCGAGGCTGCGCCGGCAAAGTTCGCCGGAAAATCGTCTGCAAAATCCGCGTCATCCGTGAAAAATCCGACGAATCCGTGATTTACACCCGAAACCCTACGCGCTTGGGCTGCTGGGCCTGAAACCAGTGCAGGGCCAGCCGGTAGCTTTCGAGCCCAAAGCCGCTGATGCAGCCCGCGCAGTGGCGGCCCAGCAGGCTTTTCTGCCGGAATTCCTCGCGGGCGGCCAGGTTGCTCAGGTGCACCTCCACCACGGGCGTGGCAATGGCAGCCACGGCATCGGCCAGGGCCAGACTGGTGTGGGTGTAGGCGCCCGCGTTCAGCACAATGCCGTGGTGGGTGAAGCCGAGGGCGTGCAGCTTATCGAGCAGCTCGCCCTCGTGGTTCGACTGAAACGTGCTGAGCGTCAGGTTTGGGAATGCCGTTTTCAGTTCCGGGAAAAAGTCTTCGAAGGAGCGGGTGCCGTAAATACCGGGCTCGCGGCGTCCCAGCAAATTCAGGTTGGGGCCGTTGAGAATTAGAATGTCCATCGGGTCACTTAACAATTATCATTTAACATTTAACAGGCGTTCCGGCGGCGCAGGCAGCCTGCGGGTAATCTATCCGCTGATTCATGCGACCTTTGGGCATGCAAGCTACATCGGCTTGCCACGGCCATCAGCTTTACCAGTCGCCCGTCTGCTTCATCAGAACGGCTGTTAAATGTTAAATGATAATTGTTAAATGACTTGGCCCCAGGCAATTCAGCAATTTCAGGGCTACCTCCGGCTCGAAAAATCCCTTTCGCCCAACTCGGTGGAAGCGTACGTGCGCGACGTCACCAAGCTCCAGCAGTTCCTGCTGGTGCAAAAGATGCACGCCGGCCCCACGCAGGTTACCACGGTGCTGCTACGCGAATTCCTGGCCACGCTGCAAGGCCTCGGCCTCAGCGCCACCTCGCAGGCGCGCATGCTGTCGGGCCTCAAGGCGTTCTATAGCTTCCTGATAATGGAAGACCTGCTGAAGCTGGACCCGACCGACACGCTGGAAGCGCCCAAAACCGGCCGCTACCTGCCTGACACCCTCAGCTACCCCGAAATTGAGGAGCTGCTGGCCGCTATCGACCTGAGCACCGACGACGGCCTGCGCGCCCGCGCCCTGCTGGAAGTGCTGTACTCTTCGGGCCTGCGCGTGAGCGAACTGTGCGACCTGCGCTTGTCGAATATGTACGCCGAGCAGGGCTTTGTGAAAGTGGTGGGCAAGGGCAACAAGGAACGACTGGTGCCCATTGGCCGCGAGGCGCTCAAGCACCTGAACTTCTACCTCAGCGGCGTGCGCGGCCATCTCGACATCAAAAGCGGCGCCGAGGACGTGGTGTTTCTCAGCCAGCGCGGCCGGCCCATTTCCCGCATTACCGTCTTCACCACCCTCAAAAAACTGGCCGAGCAAGCCGGCCTGCGCAAGACCATCAGCCCGCACACCCTGCGTCATTCCTTCGCCACGCACCTCATTGAGGGCGGCGCCGACCTGCGCGCCGTGCAGGAAATGCTGGGCCACGCCAGCATCACCACCACCGAAATCTACACCCACCTCGACCGGGATTATTTGCGTCAGGTGATTACCGAGTTTCACCCGCGCAGCTAAAGCGGGCCGGGGTAGGAGGGAAGCTGGCGCTAGAGAACCCCATCTCTCATTTTCTCGCCAGGCGGCCATTTGCAACCCCATATTGCGTAAATTTGGCCTTTATGCTTCCTTCGAATGGCCGATAATCGTTATAAGAATACCCCTGCTGGCCCTTCTGCCAATCGTCCTGCCGACGGCCGTCCGTCCCGGCAAAACGAGCCGCGTCCCACCAGTTCCCGGCCCGAACCAGCCCCCGCGCGGTCCGAGC
>JAYSZD010000111.1:0-2199 GCA_043738185.1 Hymenobacter sp.
GGCTTGCAGGGCATGAAGCGGCATCCCACCATTGAAGACCATGTGGTCATCTATGCCGGGGCTACTATTTTGGGCGGCAGCACGGTAGTGGGTACCCGCAGCATCATCGGCGGCAACGTGTGGCTGACCGAGAGCGTACCCTCACATTCGCGCGTGTACCACCGGGCTCACATTCAGATTTCGCGCAACGTCGACCCTGCCGCCGAGCTAGTATTTTCCATTTGATTTAGGAGCTTGGGACTTGGGGTTTTCGAGATTTGATTTTTCCGTCTTGATTCTCAACACCCGGTCCCAATGCCCTTATATCTACCATAAACAAGTCCCCAAGACCCCCAAAACATGAAAGCTAATTCCATTCTCGATACCATTGGCAATACGCCGCTGGTGCGTCTCAATCGTATTTTTGCCACCATTCGGCCCGACGTAGAAGTGTGGGTGAAAATGGAGCGCGCCAACCCCGGCGGCTCCATCAAGGACCGGATTGCGCTGTCGATGATTACGCAGGCTGAAAAAGACGGCCTGCTTACCCCCGACAGCCTGATTGTGGAGCCCACGTCCGGCAATACCGGTGTGGGCTTGGCGCTGGTAGCCGCCGTGAAAGGCTACCGCCTGACCCTGGTAATGCCGGAAAGCATGAGTATTGAGCGCCGCCGCCTCATGGCCGCCTATGGGGCCACCCTGGAGCTGACGCCACGCGAGAAGGGCATGAAAGGGGCCATCGAGCGGGCCCAGGAAATCGTGGCCGCCACGCCCGGCGCCTGGATGCCCATGCAGTTCTCGAACCCCGCCAACCTGCAAATCCACGCTGAAACCACCGCTCAGGAAATTCTGCGCGACGCCCCCGAGGGCTTCCACTACCACATTACCGGCGTGGGCACCGGCGGCCACATCACGGCCGTCACGGAAGTGCTGAAGCCGTTGTTTCCCAACATGCAAACCTTTGCCGTGGAGCCCGAAGCCTCGCCCGTCATCAGCGGTGGTGCGCCGGGCCCGCATCCTATTCAGGGCATTGGCGCCGGCTTCATTCCCGATAACCTGCACACCAACGTCCTCGATGGGGCCATTCAGGTGTCGCATCAGGATGCTTATGAGATGACCCGCCGCGCCGCCCGCGAGGAGGGCTTGTTCGTAGGCGTTTCGTCGGGCGCGTCGCTGGCGGCCATCGCCAAAAAGCTGCCCGACATGCCACAGGGTGCCCGGGTGCTGACGTTCTGCTACGACACCGGCGAGCGTTACCTGTCCGTTGATGGCCTGTTCGTTTGATGCACCAAGTTGTATAAAACAGCGCCGGCCCCTGGCCAAACAAAAAGCCCGACCAGGAAACTGGTCGGGCTTTTTGTTTGAACGTTTTCTGTGGAGAATATCGGAGTCGAACCGATGACCTCTTGCATGCCATGCAAGCGCTCTAGCCAACTGAGCTAATCCCCCGGCTTTGTGTTTTACCACCGTGCCTATTGCGCTTTGGTTTGACAAAAGTACGGCCAGTTTGCGGTTTGGCAAGTGCGTGGCGCACTTTTTTTAGTTATTCCCTGCAAGCTCCAATAAATCAGGCACAAAAAAAGAGGGCCGGAATTATTTCCGGCCCTCTTGAAAGCTACGCTAAGCGGAAATGCTTAGTTGAAGATGTAGCGGATGCCAATCTGACCCTGCCAACGTGAAGCGAGGCCACCGGTATCGGTGCGGAACGTATCAGTCAGCTTCGTGCCAGCAGATACGGATGCCGGGGTGGTGAGGGTAGCGTCGTTGTTGCGACGGGGGTTAGTCAGGTAGCGATACTCGAACACGGGCTGGGTTTGGGCGTTGTAGCCAACAAAAGCCAGGGGGTTGTTGCGGTTCGTGGTTTGGAAAGTGCCCCAGTTCTTGTTGATGAGGTTGCCAAAGTTGAAAAAATCAATGCTCAGCTGCAAGGTGTTGCGGTTGGTGCCCAGGTTGGTGAAGATATCCTGCAGCAACCGGAAGTCCAGCTGGTTCTGCCAAGGCCGTGCGCCACCGTTACGCTCGGCGTACTCGCCGCGCCGGTTCTTCAGGTAGTCGTCCTGGCTGATGTAGTTGTTCAGGTCATTCCACTGCTCGGCAGCCGTGTAGATTACGGCTGGTGCAGCGGCTGCGGTAGGACTTGCCGCAATGGCCGGGAGCAGGGTGATGTCACGCAGGTTGATTTCGGTCTGGCTGCGGGGAACATACATCAGGTCGTTGTTG
>JAYSZD010000112.1:0-15057 GCA_043738185.1 Hymenobacter sp.
CGGCACTTCCGCTTCGGCCGCAAACGTGGGCCAGCTCGCTACTGTGTCGACAACCTGCTGGATTATCTCCCGGGGCTTTTTTATCTGCACGTTCTTGGCCAGCTGCAGGAAATCCTCCGCTGTAAAATTATCGACCTTACCCGCCAGCGACATCTGGTGGTGGCTGGACCACTCGCCCGTGGGGTTGTAGGAATACGTCACGTCGTACGCCGGGGATAGACTCCACTCGCCCGCCGGGTTCATCAGGAAGGAGATGTTCTTGGTGTGGTCGTCCTGGTTGCGCGCCACCACGTTGAACACCAGGCGCCGGTAGAGCTCCTCCACGGCTGGGTGCGGCAGCCGCAGCTTTCGCAAAACCTGAAAAGCCTGCTCGTAGGTGTAGAGCCCGGGCTTGTTGTAATCAAAGTGGGCCAGCCCGCAGAGCGTTTGCATGTGCAGCCGCTGGCTACCGTCCACCCGGTCGAAGCGCCGCGTCATGAAATGTGCCCGGCCGTTTTCTTCCAACAGCTGGCAATCACTCATCTGCAGGCCCGCCTGCCGGGCCATCAGGTGGTAGGCGTACTCAATGCGACCGTACCCGGCCGGGTCGCCCAAGCTGGCATTAGTCACTCCGTCGAGCTTGAGCAGCCAGTGCGCAAAGCCCTCCGGGGCATCGACCTGCCCGGAGCGGACTTCCTTGGTAACGGAATTATAGGCAATTACGGCCTTGGCCCGGGCGCCGCCAGCGGAAGTGCCCACGCTGATGATTTCGGCCAGACCCTCGGCGGCGTTGATGCCCAGCGACGTGTGCAGGCTTTCCCGGTTGTTCAGCACCTGCCGGGCAAATTTTACGAGCTCGCCCACTTCCAGCGAGGCGCCTTTTTCCAGCGCGGGCTGCGAGGCCGGCTCGTACACCAGCGCGCCCATGCCCCGGTGGCCGAGGTAGCACAGATGCTCCACGGGCGTAAAGGAAGCCGCGTCCCGCCCCTTAGAGGCCAGCCAAGCGTCGATAAGCTGGCGTCCATACCGGTCGGGCAGGCTGTCGGCCAGCAGCCCAGGCAGGCCGTGGTAGGTATCGCGGTTAAGTGTTAGAAAGTCAAATCTGCGTGACTTACGTCCTACTGGCAGCGCCATATTAATCGGCGCCAGCTCCAGTCCCGTGCGAACAAAGGAAGGCTCGTATTCAAAGACGCCAATGCGCCGTTTTTCGTCCCACAGCACGTACCCGACGCGTTGGCCCCAAATAGAAACCGTGGCCGTTATCAGCGCGCTCATAGTCCCGTTACTGAAGAGTCCTCGTCCCGGCGGCTGGCCCGCTGCCGCTGCTGACCCGCTAGGCGCGCGGCTTGTAAGGGGCTGATGGTGGCCGACTCTTCCAGTACCTCCAGCACGTCAAGCCGCCCCAACGCACGCAGCAGCTGCACCAGCGTCAGCGTGGAAGCGGGACGTCCGTTTTCGACCTGGCTGATGGTGACACGGCTTATCCCCGTCTGGACCGCCAGTTCCTGCTGGGAGATGTCCTGATTCAGGCGAATGAGCTGCAGGTTCCGGCCGATTTCTTTCACCGCGGCTAAGTCTGACAATGCGTACCAATCCATAATGATGCGTTTACGTGTCATTAAATGACAAAACCGTAGTTAATGACACGTAAAGATAACATTAATCAAGAGACCTGTAAGAAAATTAATGCCAACTAATGCTGTGTTTGCGTACCATTAAGTTCATTATTGGCATTAATGATACACAAACACATCATTAAGTAAAAGACATGAAATTGTGAGAGAGGGTAGAACTGGAAATACAAAGTGCGGGCCGTAATGCACCAACGTTTGGGCGCTGGATAACTTCCCAGTGTGGGGAGTGAAGCAAGTGAGCTATCGGACCTCGGATGAAGCCCGTGTACCCGGACTGGGCTGCGCCCGCTGACGCCAGTTGGCGTAAGCTCTCAGCCCCGCTACTTGGTTATTTCCTGACCGTTGGCTTCGAACAGGACGTCCCGCTTCTTGCCGCCTTTCATCACTTCGGCCTCGTAGGTAGTCGCGCCCGTATTGGCGGTCACTATTTTGGCGGCCTCCGTGACCTTATAGGCTTTGTAGGTGCTGGCCAGCTTGGCCCGCACGGCGGACGGCAACTGCGCCGGGGCCATCTCCGATTCGGTTTCCAGCAGCTCGCCGCTGGCGCTCAGCAGGGCCGACATTTCTACCTTACCCTGCTCGAAGCCGGCTTCGTACTTGTCGCCTTCTTTTTCCCATTTCACTTCTTTGACCTGGGCAAACTTCTTCTTGAACGCCGCGACCACGGACGCAGGGACCTGGGGGGCCTTCAGTTTTTGGGCATGGGCGGGGGCGGCCAGCGCCAACGCGAAGGCGGCCAAAATGAGATACTGTTTCATGGAGGGAGTTTGAAGAATGGATAGTTAAAACTACCCCCTGATTCTGTGGATAATCTGGACTCCAGCGCTTCCCACAAGAGTTATAAAACCAGCACCAGCGTGGCGCCGGTAGCCCCGTTGGTGTAGCTGGGCAGCAGCACCGCCTGGCGGCCGAACCGGCTATCCGGGCCGACAATTTTCCGGGTGGCGCGTTGCAGCAGCGGGTACACCCGGTAGACTATTTCCGTGGAGAGCATCCCGACCCCGGCCCCGGCCAGCACGTCGGACAGCCAGTGGTTGTCCTTGGCCACGCGCAGGCCGGCCACGCCGGTGGCCACGGTGTAGCCGCCCACCCGGTACCAGATGCTTTGCGCGCCGTACTCTTTATCCAGAAAACGGGCCGCTGAAAACGCCGCGCTGGTGTGCTGGCTGGGAAACGAGTCGAAACTGTTGCCCTGGGGCCGCTCCACGCGGGTAATGCGCTTGAGGTTACTCGTGATGGTGTTGTTGAGCGTGTAGCTGAGGGCGAACAGCACGGCCTGATTGAGCGTGCTGTGCTCGCCTTTCACGCCCAGCACGCTCAGGCCCAGCGTGGTGTAGGCCGGCAGGTGACGGAGCTGGTCATCGAGGCCGGTGCGCACCCAGCGCAGGTGCTCCCGACTCTCTTCGCGCACGGCTTCGTCGGAATCAAAGACGGCCATGTGCTCCGTGGTAAAAGCCCCGGCGGCCACCAGGGCCGCGGGCACCCCAAAATTCCGCAGTAGCACTCTGGCGGAAGGCCGGGCCGGCCTCACCACGACCAAGGAGTGGGTCCGGGCGCTGTCTAGAGCCGGGAACGCCCGCATTCCTTCTGCTTGTTGGGCGTGCGCTGAAACCGCTGACAACGCCCACAAACAAACAACCACCGGAGAAAATGCCGCTTTTTTCATGACCTACAGGGTTGATTTAGCAGCCGTAAGCGGGTGCTTCACCCGGTGCCCATCGGCTTGAAAGTAAAAGCGGGTGGAAGGGCCACCGGGTGCGGCCAGCAGCATATTGTAGTGAAATCCGCGGGGCGTTTCGACCAGGTACATGGCCTGGCGCTGATAGGCGCGGTAGTAGCGGCGCAGGGAGTCCTGCAGCGCGGGGGGCACGTCCTCGTCGAGCATGGCCAGCCGGGTTTCCGTCACCTGGCCGGCCGCCGTCAGCCACACTTGCACGGGAATGGTTTTCCAGACGAAGGAGGCGTGCAGCTGGTCCTTGTCCGGCTGCCAGCGTAGCTGTTCCAGATGTGTGCCGAATTTCTGCTGCAAGGCCTTTTGGGCAGCCGCGGGCAGGGGCTTACCGGGGCCCGATTCACAACCGGTCAGCAGGCTGGCAAGGCCGGTGCTGAGCAGCAACAGAAAAGCAGGGGTACAAGGCCGTAAAAACATGCGGATAGTAAAATCCAGGCCCGAAACAGCTTGGTCCGACAGTTTAAGAGCCAAATCTGAAGCAATCCTGGCGCGGAGCTTCAGAACTGGTGCTGGCCCCCTGGCCCACGTCTTCCCCTGCGGGGGCGGGGAGCAGTGCCTGGGGGGCAAAATCCACCCGCAGCGTGTGCAGGCAGGCCGTCGGCTCAAAGTCGTAGCGCACGGCAAAACCATAATACTGGCAGATTTGCTGCACAATCGACAAGCCCAGGCCCGGCGAATCGGAGGCCGCCTGGTGTTTGCGGAACCGCTCGAAAAAGCGGGCCGGGTCGCCGGTTACGGCCGGGCCCGTGTTGCATACTTCCAGGTATGCCGCGGTCAGCGTGACCACAATGGTGCCGCCCCGGTGGTTATGCTTGATGGCGTTCTGCAGCAGATTGTGCACCAGCGAATCGGCCAGGCCGGGGTGCATCTGTAAGGAGGGCACGCCGCTGACGTGGGTGCGTAGTGTCAGATGCCGCACTTGGGTCAGCGACTCAAAATGCGCCACTTTCTCCTCTACCAACCGGTCCAGGCGGACGATGGCGGCCTGCTTGAACTGCTGGTTCTCGATTCTGCTCAGCAGCGTGAGAGCCTGGTGCAGGCGCGAGAGCCGCAGCGTGGCCCCGTACAGCTCCGAGACCAGCGTGGCCAGTTCCGGGTTTTCCAGCTCCGGCCGCTGCAGCATCTGCTCCAGCTTGGCCTGCATGATAGCCAGCGGGGTCTGAGTTTCGTGGGCCGCATTGGCCGTGAACTCCCGCACCGCCTCGTAGTCGGCGACCAGCCGCTGGCTCATCAGGGTCAGGGCCTGGTTGAGCTCGGCAAACTCATCGGTGGTGGTAGGAGGAAAGCGCAGCACCTGGTCCTGCTGCACGCCGTAGCCGCGCAGCACCCGCAACGTGTTGCGAAACGGCGCCCACAGCCACTGGCCCAGCCACCGGTTAATCAGGATGACGCCCAGCAGCAGCAAGCCCAGCACGCTCACCATCACGCCCAGCACCACGCCCAGCACGTCCTCGGTTTCTACCAAAGACTTGCGCAGCGTCACCCACACCAGCTCGTTGTTGACCCGCAGCGGAAACGTGAGCTGGCGGTGCGGCACCAGCTCCTGCTCGTGTGGGTCGAGCAGCAGCGTGTCGCCGTAGCCGAGGCGCTGGGGCCGGTGGCTGACGGCCATCTGGTACTCGAAGGGGGAGGTGGGCAGGTTGCCCCCATCCTGCACCCGGCGCTCCAGGTATGCCTGGCGGTTGCCCAGCTGCTCTTCCACCTCGTGCTGCAGCGCGCCGAACAACCCGTAGTAGAGCACCGCGCTGGCCACGATGAACAGCACCGTGGTCAGCAGCAGGTAATAGCGGTTGGTTTTGGCAAGCAGCTTCACTCGGTGCTGAGTTTGTAGCCCACGCCGTACATGGTGCGGATGTAGTTGTCGGCCCCCTTCTCCTGCAGCTTTTTGCGCAGGTTTTTCAGGTGGGTATAAATAAAGTCAAACGAGTCGGCACTGTCCACGGCGTCCCCGCACAGGTGCTCGGCAATGGCTTCCTTGGTCAGCACCCGGTTGGGGTTGGCCAGCAGAAACAACAGCAAATCATACTCTTTGCGGGTGAGCACCAGCGGCTGCTCCCGCACGAACACCTCGGCCTGCTCGGGCCACACCAGCAGGTCGCGGAAGGCTATGTGGTGGCTGCCCTGGAACTGGCGGCGGCGGATGATGGCCCGCAGCCGCGAGTTCAGCTCGGCCAGGTGGAAGGGCTTGGTCAGGTAGTCGTCGGCGCCCAGGTCTAGGCCTGTCAGCCGGTCATCGAGCGCGGCGCGGGCCGAAATAATGAGCACGCCGGCGCGGGAGCCGTCGGCCTTCAGTTCCCGCAATATGTTTAGTCCGTTGCCATCGGGCAAGGTTAAATCCAGCACCACGCAGTCGTATTGGTAGAGCTTGACTTTCTCCAGCGCCTGGTGATAGCCGCCCGCGACCTCGCAGACGTAGCCCGCCTGCCGGAGGTACTCCACGAGCGTATTGCGTAGGGAGGCTTCGTCTTCAATCAGCAGCAGTTTCATGAGCAATGGGGCCAGGAGCACGCTTCCACCAACGGAACCGGTTGCGGCGAAGAAACCACGCAAATCTGAAGAAAATCTGACGAGCGGCGTTCTTTCTTCCCGGCATCACGCCCCGGGCTGACCGGGTAGGCGCCGGCATTTCCGGCAGCGGCAGGAAGTGGCAGGCAGGCAGAATCTAATTCGCCTACTGAGCCCGCCATGTGAAGCTGATGCCCGGTGCGCCCCCTACAACGATGGGGCTCAGGCTGGTGCCGGCCCCCAGCAGCGGCCGGCGGCCCCAGCGGTAGCGGTGCGAGAGGGCAGCCAGCTGCGCGGACAGGATACCGAAGCCGGCCCCGGCCACCACGTCGGATTCCCAGTGTTTGTTGTTCAGCATGCGTAGCGCGGCTACGCTGGTGGCCAGGGTGTAGGCGCCCACGCCGTACCACTGGCTCTGGTCGCGCAGCTCCAGGTGCACGAGGGTAGCCGCCACGAAGGCCTGCGCCGTGTGGCCCGAGGGAAAAGCGTGCGGGGCCCCGTTGGGCCGCTCGATGTTGGTGGTGTACTTCAGCGCGTACACGCTGGCAAGCATAATGGCTTCGGCCTTGCCAATGAGCAGCAGCGTGTTCAGGCGGTCGTCGCGGGTGCGGGCCCCGGCCAGCGCGGCCACGCCTAATTCCAGATAGGGCGCAAATTGCAGGAAGTCATCGGCCCGGCTGCGGAACCCACCTAGGTGCTCCCCGATTTCCTCGCGGGCCTCGTAGGAGCTGTACAGGCCGCGTCCGTTGATGGTGCTCACGCCGTAGCCGATGAGGGCGGCCGGCACCATGCTCGCCTGTGCCAACCGCCCTTGGTACCAATGCTTGCCATTGGCGGCCTGCCGCTGGGGCAACGACGCGGTGGGCACCGAATCGGTCGGTGCCACGCGGTACGGCACCTGGGCCAGCCCGCAATGCCCATTGGCAAGCAAGAAAAAAAGCAGCAACCCTCCGATAGTGCGGCGCATAACCAACAAGTATACTGGCCGTGAGAAGCACCGCCGTGGCCCGAACATACCAGCGGTTTCTGAAGCAAATCTGACGCAACCCGGCAGAGTGGGGGGATGAGCCGCCGGAACCCCAGCCGGACTCAGCCAAGACAGAATTCCCTCAGAATCACCCGCTAGCTTGCCGCCGCATCGGCCGGTAAGCCGACGAAAAAGTCCAATGGCTAAGACACGTCCCTTTTTTCGTCATGTCCAACACGTGACCGACCTACGGGCGCCGACACCGGGGACAGTGCGTTTCCCCTACCACGACAATGACGAGTGCCCGGTCGGACAGCAAGCCAAAACCGACGGCGAGTGGCAGTATTACGAACCCACTCGCATGGAGGAAACCCGAACCCGCTGCCCACAATGCATGGCCTTGGATACCACTAACCCCGTTCCGCCTCACCGATAGCACCGTGCTGGCTGCCCTCGGCACCAAGCTTGAACCATGTGCGTCGCCCGTCGCAGTGCTGGCAGGGGAATTCAGATTTTCACCAGAATTGCCTCCTAGTTTTGAATGCTTTCGAGCCTGGTTACCGCGGCGGTTCAGGCAATAGTTACACGTTAATTATTCCTTCATGCGCATCGCATCGTTTAGTCGGGCCCTCCTTATGGCGGCAGTTTTGGGGTTTTCCATTCCCGCCCCCGCCCAGATTTCCCAGCCTCCGTCCACTGCCGCCCCCGACTCGCTGCATAAGTTCGAGAAGCCCATGACGGCGGTGCCTTTGCTGGCCAAGCCCTGGTACCGGGGCAAGCTGGTCAAAGCCAGCATTGTGCCCGTCCTGCTCATCGGCTACGGGGCCTACACCTTCAACGGCGGCGGCTTTTACACCAACCAGGAGGCCAACCACGACATTCACAAGGTATTTCCTGCGTTTCGCACCCGCGCTGACGACATCCTCATCCTCGCGCCCTACCTGGAACTAGGGGCCGTGCTGCTAT
Organism: Hymenobacter sp.; assembly: GCA_043738185.1. Lineage (GTDB taxonomy): Bacteria > Bacteroidota > Bacteroidia > Cytophagales > Hymenobacteraceae > Hymenobacter. The sequence goes on from JAYSZD010000112.1 coordinate 7,784, forward strand.
CGGGCGTGGAGTCGCGCGACGACCGGCTGAACATTGGACTGGTGGTGCTCAAAAGTGAGCTGATTATGCTCAGTACCGTGTTTGCGGTGAAAAACCTGTCCAAGGAAACCCGGCCCGATGGTTCGGATAACCTTTCCTTTCCCTCGGGCCACACGGCCCAAGCGTTTCTGGCGGCCAGCATCGTGCACACCGAGTTTCGCGACAAAAGCCAATGGTACGGCATTGGCGCCTACACCCTGGCCACCAGCGTAGCCGCGCTACGCATGCTGAACAACAAGCACTGGGAATCCGACGTGGTGGCCGGGGCCGGCTTCGGCATCCTCTCGGCCCACCTGGGCTACCTCACCCACCGCAACCGCTAGGGCCGCAAGCCGGCCCTGATGGAGCTGAACTTGGCCCCCGCTTACTTTGGCGGGGGCACGCCTGGCCTGACGCTGAGCTGGCGCGCCCACTAACTGCTCGACGGTATGCAAACCATCCTGAAGAAGATTCCCGAGGTCACGCTCCTGTTCTGGGTGATGAAAATCTGTGCCACCACGCTGGGCGAAACGGCCGGCGACCTGCTGGCCCAAACGCTGCACGTGGGCTACGGGGTGAGTTCAGCCATCCTCTTCGGGCTGTTTCTGGCGGTACTGCTCGGGCAGCTGGCGGCCCGGCGCTACGTTCCGGCCCTGTACTGGGCCGTGATACTGGCCACGAGCACGGCCGGCACCACCCTGTCCGACTACATGGACCGCACCCTGGGGCTGGGCTACGCCACCGGCGCGGCTATTCTGGTGGCCCTGCTGCTGACCGTGCTCGGCCTGTGGTGGGCGAGTGAGAAGTCGTTGTCCGTGTCGGACATCCGCACCCGCCGGGGCGAGCTGTTCTACTGGACGGCCATCCTGGTTTCCAACACGCTGGGCACGGCACTGGGCGACTACCTGGCCGACAGCTCCGGGCTGGGTTTCGGGGGCGGGGCGCTGCTTATCGGCAGCCTGCTGGCCGGGGTGGTCGGGGCGTATTACTTCACCGGCGTGTCACGGGTGCTGCTGTTCTGGGTGGCCTTTGTGCTCACCCGGCCGTTTGGAGCCACGTTTGGCGATTTGCTCACCAAGCCCATGGAGAAAAACGGGCTGGGGTTCGGCACGCAGGGCTCCTCGCTGATTCTGCTGGTCATTCTGGTGGGGCTGGTGGTGTACACGACCTGGCGGCCCCAACCACCGGCCCTGGCCAATACTCCCGCACCAGTCCGCCCCCCCCTTTCTGCGGGCGTGCAAACCCATTCGCTGATGCCGTATCTACCCGCTCATCGCTTGTACCTGGCTTCCCTTTGGGGCTTCTTTAAACTAATCTGGCAACACCACCGCAAGCTGCTGCTGGGCTTGCTGCTGGGCTTCATTGGCCCGTGGCTGGTGTTCATCAAGGTAAGCCAGGAAGTGTGGGAAGACAAGGGTTTTCCCATTGACCAGTTCATCCTGGAGTTTCTTCACCAGCTGGGCAGTCCCGGCCAGGACGCCGTGGCGGTGTGGATGGCCCGGGCCGGCGGCACGCTCTGGACGCCCCTCGTGGAAGCCGCCGCCCTGGCGGGGTTGCTACTGGCCCGGCAGCGCCGGGCGGCACTGTTCTTTCTGCTCTCGGTGGGCGGAGCCGGGGCCCTGAACCTGTTTGCCAAGCTGCTGCTGGCCCGCGCCCGGCCCACGCTCTGGGTGTCCATCGCCCCGGAAACCTCCTACAGCTTTCCCAGTGGCCACGCCATGGGCGCGGCCGCGCTGGCCTTGACGCTGGGATTCCTGCTCTGGCCCACCCGCGCGCGCTGGGTGGTCGTGGGCCTGGGCACGCTCTGGGCGGTGCTCATGGGCTGGTCGCGCGTGTACCTGGGCGTGCATTTCCCCTCCGACGTGCTGGCCGGCTGGGTGGGCTCGGTAGGCTGGGTCGCCGGCATCCACTTTCTCTTTGACCGCTCTACCCTGGACCTGCGCCAGCTGTGGAGCGACACCCGAACGTACTGGCTGGCCCGACATGGTTGAGGCGTTGTACTGGTTCGGAGTTTGGGGCACTCCGGTAAGCAGCGGAACCAGCTGCCCAGGCAGGTCAGCACCGCTACACGGCTGGAAGCCGCGCCCAACGCACCACCAGCGCTTATTCAGATTTGCTTCAGAAAGGCCGCCTAACCTTGTGCGCATTGTCGCTTCATGCCTTCCTCATCTCTGCGTTTCCTGCCACCCGGCAGCTTATAAAACAGCAGTATAGGCCCGTAGAGCCCAGCATTTGAGCCAGCAATCCTATTCCCCCATTCTGCGATGCAGCAGCCCTACGTTCATTTTTTGTTGCACCCACACCCGTTGCCGTGACCGTTACCCCCCCGAATCAAACACCAGTTCCCCCAACCAGGCCGCCCCGCTGGCGGGGCATTTGGCTGCTGGCGCTGCCCTTGCTGCTGGTGGGCTGCGTGAGCACCAAGTCGGCCTACACCCGCGACCATGTGGCCCGCCGGCTGCAGACCCGCGCCGGCTACGAGTTGGGCGCGGCGCGGACGGCGGCGGCGGCCCCAGCGCCGGCGCTGCCGAACCTGCAGGACGGCCTGAGCGAGGAGGAAACCGTGAACCTGGCCCTCACGCGCAATCCTGCCTTTCAGGCCGACCTGAGCACGCTGGCGCTGGCCCAGGCCGACCTGCAGGACGCCGGCCTGCTGGCCAACCCCGTGCTTTCGGGCGTGACGGCCTACGGCACCTCGCCCGTGTTTCTAGCCCTGAACTTCGCCTCCGACCTGCTCTGGCAGCGCCCGGGCCGGGTGGGTGCCGCCCAACTCGAAACCCAGCGCGTGGCCGAAAGCCTCGTGAGCCGCGGGCTGCTCGTGAGCCGCGACGCGCAGGTGAGCTACACCGATATTACCCTGGCCGACGAGCGGCTGCACATTGCCCGGGAGGCTATCACCATGCGGGCAGAAGTGGCGCGCATCGTCCGGGCCCGCTACCGCGTTGGCGAAGCCAGCGAGCTGGAAACGGTGGCCCCGAGCGCCGATTCACTCCGCGCCGTGGACGACTTCTACCGCGCCCGCCGCGACGCACAGGTGGCCCGCCTGCGCCTGTTCGCTACCCTCGGACTGGACTCGGTGAATGCTGACTCCGTTCGCTTTGCCGTGCCGGCTTCGGCCACAACGCCCACGGTACCGCCGTTGCGCACCCTGCTGGATTCGGCTTACGCGGCCCGGCCCGACTTGTGGGCTGCCCGCATTGGTATCGAAGGCATCGGCAAGCGGCTGCGCTGGGAACGGAGCCGGGTATTCTCGTTCGTGCTTTCGCTCAATGCCCGTCTCAACGACCCCAACCCCGTGCACATGGGACCGGGCGCGGCCATCGGCCTACCAATCTTCAACCGCAACCAGGGCCGCATCTCGCGGGTGAAAGCGGAACTGGAGCAGGCTTCCTGGCAGTACCTAGCGCTGCGCCAGGCCGTGAACCTGGACGTGCGCGAGGCCTACGCTCAATACGAGCAGGCCACCCAGAGTGTGGCCTTGTGGGAGCGGAGCTACCTGCCCAGCCTCACCGACGCGCTGCGCCGCTCCACCAACGCCTTCATCAACGGCGACTTTCCCTACGTGCAGGTGGCCGAAACCACCCGTCAGCTGCTCGACGCCCGCCAGCGCGCCGCCGACGCCCGTGCCGACCAGCGCCGCGGCCTGGCCCGGCTGCGCTACGCCGTGGGCGGCCGCTTCTAATCCCTAGCATTTCTCTTTCTATGTATTTCCCCACGTTCACATCCCATCTGCTAGCGGTTTCCCGCTGCCTGGCGCTGACTGGCCTGCTCGTCGGCGCGGCCGCCTGCGGCAAAGAAGAAAAGCCCAAGGCCATCAGCCCCGCCGAAGTGGAAAACCCAGTCAAAGAGTCGGAGCTGACCACCGTGACCATCACCGCCGACGCGGAAAAGCGGCTGGGCATCAAAACCGTGGCCATCAAAACCGACAACGTGCAGGTCACCCGCGAGGTGGGCGGCGAGATTCAGGCCGTGCCGGGCCAGGCCGTGACCATCGTGGCGCCGGTGCAGGGCACGCTGCGCGGCGGGGCAGGTATCACCGCCGGCCAGCGCGTGCGCCAGAGGCAGACGCTCTATAGCCTGGTGCCCCTGCCAGCTGAGCGCGACCTGCTGACCCTTGACCAGGGCACGGCCCAGTCGCGCACCCAGCTGCAAGTAGCTCAGGCCCGCCTGCAACGGGCCGAGGAGCTGCTGGCCGACCGCGCCGGCAGCGTGCGGGCCCGCGACGATGCCCGCGCCGACGTGGCCCTGGCCCAACGGGCTCTGGCCGACGCCCGCGCCCGCCAGGGCGCCATGAACGGCAACGCCGGCGGCGGGCAGGCCCTGCCCATCAAAGCGCCGCTCAGCGGGGTGGTGCAGCGCGTGAGCGTGGCGCCGGGCTCGCTGGTGACGGCCAACACGGTGCTGCTGGAACTGGCCTCCCTGAACAAGGTGTGGGTGCGCGTGCCGCTCTTTGTGGGTGATTTGCGTCGTTTGGGTAAGGAGCAATCCGTGACTGTGCGGCCCCTGAACGGCGGCGCGGCGCGGCAAGCCCGCCCGGTGGAAGCCCCGCTGCTCAGCGCCTCGGCTGGGACCGGTGCCGCCGGTGCCGGGACGGCCAGCACGGGCACCGCCGATGTGTTTTACGAGCTTGACAACACCGACGAGGCGTTCCGCCCCGGCGAGCGGGTGGCCGTGGACGTGACGCTGAGCAACGCGGCGGGTGGCGCCACGAACGGCGCCACGGGGGTGGCAGCGAGCACGCCGGCGCTGACCATCCCGGCCGCGGCCCTGCTCTACGACGCCACGGGCGGGCAGTGGGTGTACGTGCGGACCAAGCCGTTGCAATACACCCGCCAGCGGGTGGAGGTGCAACGGGCCGTAGGGGACCAAATCGTCATTTCACGGGGCGTGAAAGCCGGCGCCGAGGTCGTGACCGACGGGGCGGCGGAATTATTCGGAACCGAATTTGGCGGCAGCCACTAAGCCATGAAGTGGATAATAGAATCGGCGCTGCGGCTGCGGCTGGTGGTCGTCATACTTTTTGGCGTCTTGCTGGTGGCGGGCCTGCAGGTGGTGCGCAACACGCCGCTGGACGTGTTTCCGGAATTCGCGCCGCCCTACGTGGAGGTGCAGACCGAAGCGCCCGGCCTGAGCACGGCCGAGGTGGAAGCCCTGGTGAGCGTGCCGCTGGAAAACGCGCTGAACGGCACGCCGGACGTGAAGAAGATTCGTTCTAAGTCGGTGCTGGGGCTTTCGTCAGTGGTGCTGTACTTTCCGCAGGGCATCGACATCAACAACGCCCGGCAGGCGGTGCAGGAGCGGCTGGCGCGGGTGGCGCCCACGCTGCCCGGCGTGGCCCGGCCGCCCGTCATGCTCTCGCCGCTGTCTTCCACGAGCCGGGTGCTGAAGATTGGGGTATCGTCGGATAGCCTCACGCAGGTGGAAATGACCACGCTGGCCCGCTGGAGCATCCGGCCGCGGCTGATGGCCGTGCCTGGCGTGGCCAACGTAGCCATTTGGGGCCAGCGCGACCGGCAGCTGCAGGTGCTGGTGAACCCCGAGCAGCTGCGCACCCTAGGCCTGACCCTAACCGAGGTGGAAAAGGCCGCCGCCGACGCCACTACGCTGGCCGGCGGCGGCTTCATCGACTCGCCCAACCAGCGTTTGGCCGTGTCGCAAAGCTCGGCTATCCAAACTGGCGCCGATTTGGCGCAGATGCCCGTGACCTTCCGCAACGGCGTGAGTTTGAAGCTGGGCGAGGTGGCGCAGGTGGTCGAGGGCTTCCCCGCGCCCATCGGCGACGCCGTAATTAACGACGGCCCCGGCCTGCTGCTCATTGTGGAAAAGCAGCCCGGCGCCAATACCCTGGAAGTAACCCGGCAGGTGGAAGCGGCCCTGAATGCTATGCGGCCGGGCCTGAAAGGGCTGGAAATCGACTCGACCATCTTCCGGCCCGCGACGTTCATTGAAATGTCGCTGGATAACCTCAATAAGTCGCTGCTCATCGGCTGCGTGCTGGTGGTGCTGGTGCTGCTGTTCTTTCTTTACGAGTGGCGCACGGCGCTCATTAGTGCCCTGGCGCTGCCCACGTCCCTCATTGCGGCGGCGCTGGCGCTGCGCTACTCCGGCAAAACCATTGACACGATGGTGCTGGCCGGCCTCATCATTGCCCTAGGCGAGGTGGTTGACGATGCCATCATCGACGTGGAAAATATCATGCGCCGGCTGCGGCTCAACCACGAGGCCGGCTCGCCCAAGTCGTCTTTTGCGGTGGTCTACGAGGCCAGCATGGAGGTGCGCTCGGCCGTGATTTACGGCTCGGTCATCGTGGCGCTGGTCTTGCTGCCCATTTTCCTGCTGCCGGGCTTGTCGGGGGCATTTTTCCAGCCGCTGGCCTTTGCTTATGTGCTGGCCATCCTGGCCTCGCTGTTCGTGGCGCTGACCCTGACGCCGGCGCTGGCCCTGATTCTGCTGCCCAAAGCGGCCGAGAAAAAATCGAAAGATGCGCCGGTGGTGGCCTGGCTCAAGCGGCACTACGCCCGCATCCTGCCCGGCCTGCTGGCCCGGCCCAAGCGCGTGGCCTGGTCGCTGACCGGCGTGGCCGTGGTGTCGATGCTGCTGGTGCCGTTTTTCGGCCAGGAATTTCTGCCCAACTTCAAGGAATACGACTTTCTCATGCACTGGGTGGAAAAGCCCGGTACCTCGCTGCAGGCCATGTCGCGCATCACGGTGCGGGCCAGCAAGGAGCTGCGCGCCATTCCCGGCGTGCGTAACTTTGGGGCGCACATCGGTCGGGCCGAGGTGGCCGACGAAGTGGTGGGCCCCAACTTCACCGAGCTGTGGATTTCCGTGGACCCGAAAGTGGACTACGAAGCCACCGTGGCCAAAATTCAGACCGTGGTGGACGGCTACCCCGGCCTCTACCGCGACTTGCTCACCTACCTGCGCGAGCGCATCAAGGAGGTGCTCACCGGCACTTCGGCCACCATCGTGGTGCGCATCTTCGGCCCCGACCTCGACCAGCTTTACACCAAAGCCAAGGAGGTGGGCGCCAAGCTGGAAGGCGTCGAGGGCGTGGTCGACCTGAAAGTGCAGCAGCAAACCCTCGTGCCCCAGATTCAGGTGAAGATGAAGCCCGAGGCCGCCGCCCGCTTCGGCCTGAACCCCGGCACCGTGCTGCAGGCCATCAGCACGCTGGTGAAGGGGCGCAAGGTGGGCGAAATCTACCAGGAGCAGAAGATTTTCGACGTGGCCGTGTGGGGCCAGCCGGCCGTGCG
>JAYSZD010000113.1:0-2193 GCA_043738185.1 Hymenobacter sp.
CCCCAACGGCAGCCACATGAGCCTCTACGACGACCAGCAAACCTATTTCGCCGGCCTCATCAAATTCCTGAAGTCAGTAGATGACGGCTCATTGAAGCCGGGCGCCACGCTGTGATTTTTCCGTTATCAGTTGCTAAGTACTCGCACAGAAGAAATCGTGGTAAAAAACCGGTCATGGTAAGCTTGTCGAAGCATCTCTACCGCTTCGGATGGGTTCTTCAACGAAGCGGTAGAGCTGCTTCGACAAGCTCAGCATGATGGTCTAGATGCAATGCGGTTAGTTCCGCACAACTCCTTGAAATTCTGACAACCAACAACTAAAAAGGCACAGCGAGCTCCACAGTCAGCGGCGCCCGGCGGCCGCCGAAAATTCCCGGTTGCCAGGCTGGTCCATCGCACACGAGGCGCAGGGCCTCGGCATCGTAGTCGGCGCGCATGCCCCGGATGACTTTCAGCTCGCTCAGCTTGCCATCGGCGCCCACCACAAATACCAGGCGCACTGTACCCCTCAGGCGGGTGGCGGGTGCTTCGGGCTCAAAGCCGGCGGCTTCGCTGCGCAGGTATTCGCGCAGGGCCGGCGAACCGCCCACCGGGGCTGGTTTGATGCTGGGGCCGGCCGGCATGGGCGTGTTGGCCACGCGGGCCGTGGCCGTTTTGGCCGCCAAAGCAAAGGACTTGGATTTGGCGGTGGCCAGTTCTCCGGCCACGGCTTCGGAGCGCCCCACGGCCAAGTCATCTGCGGCCGATTCCACGGCCTGCCTTTCGTCGGGGCTGGGGGCTGGAGGGGCCGCGGCCACGCTGGCCGGCGCTGGCGCCGCATCCGCAATGGCCTGCTGAAGCGCCGTTTGGCTGGGCTCGGTATCTTCTGCCTCCCTGGCGTAATTGGCTTTAATCTCCTGATTCGGCTCCTGGTCCGACGGGCCCATGCGCTCGGGCGCCCGGCTGGCCATGCGCCTGGCAGCGGAGCGGGCCGCCGCAGAAGCCGGGGTCACGGCCGCGTAGTCGGCGGGCTCTGCCGCGCTGAAAACCGCCCCGTCGTCGGCTGCTTCTGGGCTAGCTGTTGCAGGAACGGTTTTGGCCGACGTGCGCGGCGGGGCCGTTGCAGTGGGTTGCGCGGCCTCGGTACGGGCTGTGGCAACGGTATCGGGGGCGTGACGCTGTTCCAGGCCCCAGATGCCCCCGGCTACGACACCCAGCAGTGCCGCCGCTGCCACCACACGCGGCCACGCCCCCCATCGGGCCGCCAGCGGCCCGGGTTGCCCGGTGCCGATGAGGGCCTGCAGGCGGGCGCGCAGCGCGGCCACGGCCTGGTCGGTAGTGGCGGCATCACTCATCGAAAACCCGTCAATCAGGTCGGCGCAGCGCTTACAATCCAGCACATGCGCTTCGATACGGTGCTGTTCGGCGTGGGCCAGCGTGCCATCGGCATAGGCGCGCAGCTCCGCCGTGGCCGGATGCGGGCCGGGAGCGGGCAGCGGGGCAAAAGGCGAATCAGCGGGCAACATGGAGCGGGTTGTGGTTGGAAGCAGGAAGCGTGGGGCGGGCCGGAGCTTCTGGTTTGGGCGGCGGCTCCAGCTGGCGGCGCAGCATGCGCTTGCCGTTTTGCAGGTGGCTGCGCACCAGGTTTAGCTCAAGACCGGTTTCGGCTATAATCGGCAAAAAGAATCGTGTACGTGAACTAAATCAATCATGTATAAAGTCGATTCGCCACGAATGATAAAGGCCAGCATTTAGCTGGCCTTTATTGTTTACTAAATGGGCATTAAATCAGTCCTATCCACTGGCGCAGGAATAGCACGTAGTAGGGCGGCATGTTGTTATGCGCCGCTCCGGCGCCCACAGCCGTCCCCGTCCCCCAATCCGTGGCCCGGCGGCTGTCCGAGCCTGTGGCGAACGTATTGCTGCCACTAAACCGATTCAGAGTGCCGGCGGCCGGTGCGGGCAGCTCTGCTTCTGTCAGGGTGTGCGTTTCCGCGCCACCAATGTCACCAGGAAGGCGAAATGATAAGCCTCCAGGGTTCACAAAGTCCACGTTGGCCGCCAGGATGAAACGCGCCCGCAAGTCCGCCGTGCCGGCCACGCCGTTGCAGATGTGCCAACCCCGCGCCGCGCCGCGCCCCCGGCCCGTCTCGTCGTACTCGTCGGGGTCGTAAGTGGCCAGCTGCTCCACCAAGCCGACCCTGCGCGTTTGGG
>JAYSZD010000114.1:0-5378 GCA_043738185.1 Hymenobacter sp.
GATTTCGCTGGGGTTGCTCACTTGGCGCAGGCCGTCGCCCTGCATCTCGTAAATACCCAGCTCGGAAGTGCTGCCGAAACGGTTTTTGGTGGTACGCAGGATGCGGTAGCTCATGTGCCGGTCGCCCTCAAACTGCAGCACGGTATCCACCATGTGCTCCAGGATTTTGGGCCCCGCGATGCTGCCGTCCTTCGTGATGTGACCGATAAGCAGCACCGGCGTGCTGGTTTCCTTGGCAAATTTCAGGAACTCGGCGGTGCATTCGCGTACCTGGCTCACGCTGCCCGCCCCGCTTTCCACCAGCGTGGAGTGCATGGTTTGAATGGAGTCGATGACCAGAAGGTTGGGCTGCACCTGGTCAATCTGCCGGAAAATGTTCTGAGTATTCGTTTCTGTCAGAATGTAGCAGCCGGGGTGCTGACCGTCGGCCAGGCGCTCGGCGCGCATCTTTATCTGGGCCTCGCTCTCCTCGCCGCTCACGTACAACACCTTCATCTGGCGCAGGCTTAGGGCAATCTGGAGCATGAGCGTGCTCTTGCCAATGCCCGGCTCGCCGCCGATAAGGATGATGGAGCCCGGCACCAACCCGCCGCCCAGCACGCGGTTCAACTCGCCGTCGGGGGTGAGGATGCGGGGCTCGTCTTCGGCCAGAATATCATTGAGCGCCACCGATTTGGTGGCTTTTTTGGTGTTGCCGCCGGGCACGGTGCTGGCGGGTTTCCATTGGCCGGTGGTGGTGGCCACGGTTTCCTTCTGGATAACTTCCTCCACGTAGGTGTTCCACTCGCCGCACACCGGGCAGCGGCCCAGCCATTTGGCCGACTGCGCGCCGCAGGATTGGCAGAAAAAGACAGTTCTGGCTTTGGCCATAAAAAGCGTATTTGGGTGAAATAAGGCAATGTTTTACAAGGTTGCAGCGGCCAAAAAAGTTGCTCCGAAAACCTCGTTAGCTGGTTTTCAGGCCGCTTATTTGACGGCGGATTGGGCGGGTGGGCAGGCACCGGCGATGGCACGTTGCCTGCCCGAAACCGGTGCTTTGCTAAAGCATTTCCGGCTTTGGACCGTTATCTATTGAACCACAAGGTACGGCCCTGCGCCAGCGGTTGCGGTGTGCCTTTCCAGCCCTCGCCAAGTTCCCTTGTCATGCCCGAAATTACAGCTTTGGCCCCCGCCGACCTCGCCGCCATCACTGCCTTTACCGACCTGCCCGCCGCCGTGCTCGGTTGGCTGCTCGCCCATGGCGAGCGGCGGGTGTTTGCCGACGCCGAAACCATCTTCCAACCCGGCGACCCGGCTGACTTTCTTACGGCGGTGCTCCAGGGCGGCATTCAGTTTTATGCGCTGCAAAACGGCAGCCGGGAGCCCCGGTTCCGGGTCGAGCAAGGCCAGGTGAGTGGCGTGCTGCCGTATTCGCGGCTACGCATTATTGGCGGGCTGGGCGTGAGCGTGGGCCAAACCGTGCTTTACCTGCTGCACCGCGACCATTTTCCGGCCCTCGAACAAGCCAGCCCGGAACTGATACAGCGCCTGGTGGGGCTGATGAGCGACCGTGCCCGCGACGAGGCCCGCGGCCAGGAGCGCGACGACAAGCTCCGGGCCCTGGGCAAGCTCTCGGCCGGCCTTGCCCACGAGCTCAACAACCCCGCCGCCGCCATCGCCCGCGCTGCCCAAGCCCTGGCCCAGCGTGCCGCCGCCCAGCCGCAGCTCCTGCGGGAGCTGCTGGCGCAGTGCCCCGATTTTACGGCTTTGGCCACGTTCTCGGCCCTGGCGGTGCCGCTGGCCGAACACGCCGTGCCCTTGCCACCACTCTCGCCCCTGCAGCAGTCGGCGCGAGAAGACGAGCTGGCCGACTGGCTCGCCGGCCAGGGCGTGGCCGACAGCTACCGCCTGGCGCCGGGCTTGCTCGAAAACGGGCTGACGGCCGAACTGCTGGCCACGGCCGCCGCGGGACTGCCCGTGGCGGCCCGGCCCGTGGCCTTTGCCTGGCTGGAAAGTCAGCAAAGCACCTTGCAGCTTATCCGCGACGTACAGGAGGCTGGCAGCCGCATCAGCAAGCTGGTGGCCGATGTGAAAACCTACTCCCACATGGACCGCGCCAGTGGGTTCGAGCTGCTCGACGTGACGGCCGGGCTCGACAGTACGCTCAATATGCTGGGCTTCGAGCTGCGCCAAAAGCGGGTGCACCTCACCCGCAACTACGCTCCCGGCCTGCCCCAGGTGCGGGGCCAGGGCAGCAGCCTAAACCAGGTCTGGACCAACCTCGTCGACAACGCTATTGCGGCCCTGCCGGCCCAGGGCGGTACGCTCACGCTCCGGGCCTACCAGGAGGGCGATTTTGTGCGGGTATTCTTGATTGACGATGGCACCGGCATTCCGGCGGAAGTGCTGCCACACATCTTTGAGCCGTTTTATACTACCAAGCAGGCCGGGGCGGGCTCTGGCCTGGGACTGGATATTGCCCAACGCATCATCCGGCAGCACGACGGACGGCTGGAAGTAAGCTCCCGGCCCGGCCACACCGAATTTTGCGCGTGGCTGCCAGTAGCTTCTTAGTTAGTTACTGGTTGCTGGTTGTCAGTTTTTAGACAGCCTACTTTATCAAAACCAGCAACTAACAGCTGACAACCAGCAACTAATAATTAAAATCAAATTCCATGTCTGCAAAAAAGCCTTTCATTCTCGTCGTCGACGACGACCCGCAGGTGCTGGCCGCCATTACCCGCGACCTGCTGGCTGACTCGCGCTTCGCGGCTATCTGGAAAAAACAGCGCGAGCCGTTCCTACTCGAAACCTGCATTCCAGGCATTTTCGCTGCCGGCGACAGCCGGGCCGGGTCTATGGCCCGCGTGGCCTCGGCTGTAGGCGAAGGCAGTATGGCCATTAAATTCGTGCACCAGTATCTGGACGAGTAGGAATTCAATGAGTGAATGGGTGGATGAATGAGCGAATGATGTTCTGACTGCACAATCGGCTGCAAAAAAACACCATTCGCTCATTCACCCATTCACTGATTGCCCTACGCCTCCAGCATCAGCTGGTCGGGCAGGTTCATTAGGTAGTCGCCGTAGCCGCTTTTGCGCAGCGGCGCGGCAATGGCGCGAAGCTGGTCGGCGTTGATGAAGCCCTGACGGTAGGCAGCTTCTTCGATGGAACCCACTTTCAGACCCTGGCGCTGCTCGATGACTTTCACGAATTCGCCGGCCTGCATCAGGCTTTCGAAGGTGCCGGTATCGAGCCAGGCGGTGCCACGGCCGAGGATGCCGACTTTCAGCGTACCGCGGCGCAGGTACTCGCGGTTCACGTCCGTGATTTCGTACTCGCCGCGCGGACTTATTTCCAGGTTTTTGGCGATTTCCACCACGTCGTTGTCGTAGAAATACAGGCCGGGCACGGCATAGTTGCTCTTGGGCTTCTCCGGCTTTTCCTCAATACTGAGGGCTTTTTTATCGGTATCGAACTCCACCACGCCGTAACGCTCCGGGTCGTGTACGTGATAGGCGAACACCACGCCGCCCTGCGGGTCGTTGTTCGATTTCAGCAGCTCTTCCAGGCCGGCGCCGTAGAAAATATTATCCCCCAGCACCAGGGCCACCTTATCGGCCCCGATGAAATCGGCGCCCAGCACGAAGGCTTGCGCGAGGCCATTGGGCACTTCCTGCACCACGTACTGGAAGTCGCAGCCCAGGTTTTTGCCATCGCCTAATAGCTTCTTGAACTGCTCCTGGTCGTGGGGCGTGGTGATAATCAGCACCTCCCGAATACCCACCGAGAGCAGAATCGACAGCGGATAATAAATCATCGGCTTGTCGTACACGGGCATCAACTGCTTCGATACGGCCAGCGTAAGCGGGTGCAGCCGGGTGCCGGAGCCGCCGGCGAGAATAATTCCTTTCATGAAGTTAAAGATGTAGCCTGGACTCTGTGAGTCCGGGCATTAGAGAATCCGGAATACTACCCGGACTCACAGAGTCCAGGCTACAAATTAATTACGCTCCCGGATAAACTCCTGGTTGGCCTTGAACCAGGCAAGCGTTTGGCGCAGGCCTTCGCGGATGCGCACTTGGGGCTGGTAGCCCAGCAGGCGGTTGGCCTTCGAAATATCGGCCAGCGAATCGCGGATGTCCCCGGCCCGGTCGGGGCCAAATTTCGGGGCCAAATCCGAGCCGGCTTCTTCGCGCAGGATGTCGTACATCTCCACTAGCGAGGTGCGGTCGCCCACGGCAATGTTGTACACCTGGCCCAGGGCGTCGGGGTTCTGCACCAGCGCGGCACGGATGTTGGCTTCCACGCAGTTTTCCACGAAGGTGAAGTCGCGGGTCTGACCGCCGTCGCCGTTGAGCGTAGGGGCCTCATTCTGCAAAATGGCGTCGATAAACAGCGGAATCACGGCCGCATAGGCACCGCCGGGGTCCTGGCGCGGGCCGAAGATGTTGAAGTAGCGCAAGCCAATGATTTCCATGCCGTAAGTGCGCGCAAACACGTCGGCATACAGCTCGTTGGCATATTTCGTAACGGCGTAGGGCGAGAGCGGCTTGCCGATGCGGTCTTCCACTTTGGGCAGGCCAGGGTGGTCGCCGTAGGTCGAGGACGAGGCCGCGTATACGAAGCGCCTCACGCCGGCGTCTTTGGCGGCAGTTAGCATCTGCACGAAGCCGCCTACGTTCACGTCGTTGGTCAGCACCGGGTCGTTGATGGAGCGGGGCACTGAGCCGAGCGCGGCCTCGTGCAGCACCACGTCCACGCCGGCGCAGGCGGCGGCGCACACAGCCGCGTCGCGGATGTCGCCGTCCATTATTTCCAGGCGGGCATCGCCGGCAAACAGCGCCAGGTTCTTGCGAAAACCGTTGGAATAGTTGTCCAGCGTCCGCACCTTTTTCACGCCGTATTTCAGCAGGTACTCCACGATGTTAGAACCGATGAAGCCCGCGCCACCGGTCACGAGAAAAGTCAGATTATCGAGCGGCTGCTCGTGGAAGGGGTTCTCGTACATGTTTAAGTTAAAAGTTGAGCGTTAAAAGTTAAGAGTATGTCCATGTTTCGGATAAGTTTATATTCAGCCAAGCCAAATTTTAACTCCCAACTTTTAACTGATTTACCGTCCCGCGTACTGCTGCTTGTTGTATTCCTGATAGGCGCCGCTGGTCACGTGGTTCAGCCATTCCTCGTTTTCGAGATACCAATCCACGGTTTGGGCCAGGCCCTGCTCGAAGGTCACGCTGGGTTTCCAGCCCAGCTCGTTCATGATTTTGCTGCTGTCGATGGCGTAGCGCATGTCGTGGCCGGCGCGGTCGGTTACAAACTTGATGAGCTTGCGCGAGGTACCCGTTTCCTGCCCGGTCTTCTCGTCTACCACGTCGCAGAGCAGTTGAATCAGCTTG
>JAYSZD010000115.1:0-2178 GCA_043738185.1 Hymenobacter sp.
AAGCTGCGCACGCCCCAGACCAGGCTCAGGACCGTGAGCAAAGGCCGGTTGTCGGTGAAGATGAAAATGTTGGCTTTGGGGCGGTACTTGGCCAGCTGAAAGGCAGTGTAGCCGTGGTGCGTCATGCCGGTAATGGCCTTGGAGCCCGTGTTCTTGGCCAGGTGGCAGGAAGCCGAAATCACGCTGTCGGCCATGAAATGGGTGGTGTCAGAGTCGATGGGCCACCATTTGTGGAAGAGCTGCGGGCTGTTGTTTTCCACGCTCAGAATGGTGCCCACCATCGAGCGGATGACTTCGGCAGGGTAGGCGCCCACGGCGGTTTCGGCCGAGAGCATCACGGCATCGGCGCCGTCGAGCACGGCGTTGGCCACGTCGCTGGTTTCGGCGCGGGTGGGGCGCGGGGCTGTAATCATGCTCTCCATCATCTGGGTGGCCACAATCACGGGTTTGCCGGCGGCGTTGCACTTGGCAATAATCATTTTCTGAGCCATCGGCACCTCTTCCATCTTCACTTCCACACCGAGGTCGCCGCGGGCCACCATCACGGCATCGGTGATGGCGATGATTTCGTCGATGTTACGCAGACCGTCGGGCGTTTCAATCTTGGCGATGACGCGGGTTTTCTTCCCGGCGTCGGCAATGAGCTTCTTGATGAACCGGATGTCGTCGGCTTTGCGGGCAAAGCTCAGGGCCACCCAGTCCACGTCGTTGGCCAAGCCAAACTGCAGGTCCTCGATGTCCTTCTCCGTCATGCTCGGGGCCGACACTTCGGAGTCGGGCAGGTTGATGCCCTTGCGGGGCTTCACGAGGCCGCCGTAGATTACCTCCACGTCCACTTCCTGGTCGCGGTCGGTGGCCAGCACCTTGAGCTCGATTTTGCCGTCGTCAATCAGAATCATGTCGCCGGCTTTCACGTCGCGGGCCAGGCCCAGGTAAATCGTGCTTAGGCGCGTGGCCGTGCTGATTTCCTTTTCGCCGCACACGAGCTTGATTTTATCGCCGGCCTTGATTTCAACGCCGCCGCCTTCCACCTCGCCAAGGCGAATTTTGGGGCCCTGCAAATCCTGAAGCAGGCCCACCGAGGTGCGCAGGTCCTTATTCAGCCGCCGAACCGTGTTGATAACCGACAAATGGTCTTCGTGCGAGCCGTGCGAGAAGTTGAGCCGAAACACGTCCACGCCCTCACGGATAAGCATGCCGAGCCGTTCGTAGGTATTGGATGCCGGGCCAACCGTGGCCACGATTTTAGTTTTGTTGAATGCAGAACGGTTTTCCATGAATTGGCTATTTAATGACAAAAAAATTCCCCTTCTTGAAAAGTAGGGGAGTTACGAATTTAAGTTAGAGTAGCAGGTTTTCCTTGTATTTCAATGTGTTGGGGTCGAACTGACACACGTATTGCACGGCGTCCAGCGCCGCGAGCTGTTGCAGCAACTCCTCGTCGGCGAAGGCACCGCAGCCGTTGCTCACGGCCAGCAAATAGTCGTACTCCTTAATATCGGGTGCTAAGAAAGGCTTTTTTAAGTTAGAGGGCGCAATGGAGCGGTTGCGTAGCAGTCGAAAAGTAAGCGTTTCGGTGGCGTGCAGGTAGTGCGTAAACACCAGCCGGCCCCGGCTGAGCAGGTTGAGCAGCAGCTCCGGCTGCTTGATGAGGCGCAGGCGCAGGGCCCGATTCAGGGTCCAGGCCAGGGTGTAGTCGCGGGTGCTGCTCACGAGCCCAAACAGGGCAAAATCGCACTCGTAGTCAACGTCGAGAATAAAAGTCTTCATGGGGCCGCGAATGGGGCGTCCGCCGGGCGGACAGGGGCAAAGCTACGGCTTGCCAGGGGCCGTTGCCAGACCCGCCACCATAATCTTATACCCGCAATTGGGAAGCGCGGGCGTGGGTTAGTTGGGAAATCTCTCGTTACTTTGCGCCGTAGTTTTCCCTAAACCCCACGGAGATGTCTGAAATCGCAGAAAAAGTAAAGGCCATTATTATTGATAAACTGGGCGTTGAAGCCTCGGAGGTAACCACCGAAGCCAGCTTCACCAACGACCTGGGTGCTGACTCGCTGGACACCGTCGAGCTGATTATGGAGTTCGAAAAAGAGTTCAACGTGAGCATCCCCGACGACCAGGCCGAAAACATCGGTACCGTGGGCCAAGCCATCAGCTACCTCGAAGAGCACGCCAAAT
>JAYSZD010000116.1:0-5347 GCA_043738185.1 Hymenobacter sp.
CTCGACTACGCAGTGTGCGTAGACGCCGATAACCGGCCCGCCAGGCACGTCGGCGACTGGCCAATTGAAGGTGGTATCTACACCGTTCGCATTGCCGAAAGCCGGTCTGAGGGCATTGCGTTGGTGCATGTGCTAGGCTTCGAAGGCGAAGCCCCGTACTTCAACGCATTTGCCCCGCACCGGTTTCGAATAATCGAACGCGTGTGGCTGAATTAGCCATTTACCACAGCAACCACCCAATAAAAAGCCCCGCTGCTCTTCCATTCGGAACGAGCAGCGGGGCTTTTTTGGATAACTGTTGAGGGGATGGGATTCGAACCCACGATGACCTTTTGAGCCATACACACTTTCCAGGCGTGCTCCTTCGACCACTCGGACACCCCTCAAGGATGGTGGTTGGTGGGGCAAAGATAGGGCGGAAATGGGTTATGAGTTAAGAATTATGAGTTATGAGTGGTCGCTCGGTCAATTCATAATTCTTAATTCTTAACTCGTAACTCATTCTCAAAGCGTTATCTCGCCGCGCAAATCCTGAGACAGCAGCTGCCGGGTGCGCTCCTCCCCCAGCTCCAGCCCCAGCACGAACATGAGCTTGGTAACGGCCGCTTCGGTGGTGATGTCGTCGCCGCCCACAATGCCCATTTCCGCGAAGTGGGCGCTGGTTTCGTACTTGCCCTGCACCACGCGGCCTTCCTCGCACTGACTCACGTTGAGCAGCCACACGCCGCGGGCGCGGGCTTCGGCCAGGCACTGCAAAAACCAGGGCGTGGTGGGCGCATTGCCAGAGCCGTAGGTTTCGAGCACGCAGCCTTTCAGACCCTCAATGCCCAGAATGGCCCGCACCACCGCTTCCGTAATGCCCGGAAAAAGGCGCAGCACCGCCACCCTCACTTCCAGGTGGGCGTGCACGTGCAGGGGGGCGGTGGGCAATGGGCGAATGTCATTGTCATCGAATTCCAGGCCGATGCCGGCGCGGGCCAGCGGCGGGTAATTCTCGCTTTTGAAGGCCGCGAACTGCTGGCTTTCCACTTTTTTGGCGCGCGTGCCACGAATGAGCAGGTCGTTGAAAAATACGCACACCTCCGGCACGCGCACGGTGTGGGACCGTGGGTGCCGGGCGGCGGCAATTTCCAGGGCCGTGATGAGGTTGCGCTGGGCGTCGGAGCGGCTGGCTCCCACGGGCACCTGCGCGCCGGTGAACACCACGGGCTTGCCCAAATGCTCCAGCACGTAGCTCAGGGCGGCGGCCGAGTAGGCCATGGTATCGGTGCCGTGCAACACCACGAAGCCGTCGAAGTCGGCATAGTGCCGGCCAATGAGCCGGGCCAGAAAAAGCCAGTCGGCGGGCGTCACGTTGCTGCTGTCGATGGGCGCGGGCAGGCTGAGCAGTGCCACGTGGTACGGCAGGCGCGCCAGGTCGGGCATCTTGCGGTCGAGGCGGCCAAACTGCATGGGCACCAGCTCGCCGCTGCGGTTCAGGGCCATGCCCACCGTGCCGCCGGTGTAGATAATGAGCAGCCGCGGGGCAGCGGGGTTGGTGGCATCGGCGCGGGTGGCAAGCACCTGCAGGGACAAATCGAGGGAGAGCATGGAGAGCGGAAAGAACGGGAGGAACAGGGGGCAAAGAACGATAGACTTTCGTCTTGGAAAGGGGTATTTGTCGTTCACCCGCGCAAGGTAGGCCAGGTTTTTTTTTCGGCTATTGACAGCCCAATAGTAGCTACTCCCGTATTGCCTGCGGCCTTTCAATCCTTTTTTCAGCTATGAGCCCAGCCGCCCAGAACCCTGCCAAACCCGTTTCCGACGTCATCGTTATTGGGGCCGGCATCATGAGCGCCACGCTGGCCGTGCTGCTCAAGTCCCTGGACCCCACCCTCACCATTGCCGGCTACGAGCGCCTGAATGCCGTGGCCGCCGAAAGCTCCGATGCCTGGAACAATGCCGGCACCGGCCACTCGGCCTTCTGCGAACTGAACTACACCCCCGAGCGCGCCGACGGCTCCATCGACATCAGCAAGGCCGATAAAATTGCCGAACAGTTTGAGGTCAGCAAGCAGTTTTGGGCTTCGCTGGTGCACGAAGGTGTGCTGCCCGACCCGACGGCTTTCATTCAGAGCATCCCGCACATGAGCTTCGTGTGGGGCGCGGCCAACGTGGAATACCTGCGCAAGCGCCATGCTGCGCTGCTGCATTCGCCCTTGTTTCAGGGCATGGAATTCAGCACGGACCCGGCCCAAATCGCGGCCTGGGTTCCGCTCATAATGGAAGGCCGCGACCCCACCGAGCCCGTGGCCGCCACGCGCATGGCCATCGGCACCGACGTAAACTTTGGGGCTTTGACCCGCTCCATGGTTACTTACGCCGCTGGCTTACCAGGCGTTGAATTCAACCTGGGCTATGAGGTAGAGGATTTCCGGCGCAAGGACGACGGCATCTGGCGGCTCAAAATTCGCAACCTGACCACGGACGAAAGCCGCATCGCGCGGAGTCGGTTCGTATTCATCGGGGCCGGGGGCGGCACGCTGCCACTGCTCGAAAAAACGGGCATTCCGGAGGCCGATGGCTTCGGCGGCTTCCCCGTGAGCGGGCAGTGGCTGAAGTGCCAGAACCCCGCCGTGATTGCCCGGCACGAAGCCAAAGTGTACGGCAAGCCCGCCGTGGGCTCGCCACCCATGTCGATGCCGCACCTAGACACGCGCCAAATCAACGGCCGTAAAGAGCTGCTGTTCGGGCCCTACGCCGGCTTCAGCACCAAGTTTCTGAAGCAGGGCTCCTACACCGATTTATTCCGTTCGATTGAGCTGGGCAACATCCGACCGCTGCTCTACGCCGGCGCCCGCAACCTGGGCCTCACGCGCTACCTCATCGGGCAGGTGCTGCAATCGCCGGCCGAGCGCACCGCCGCCCTGCGCGAGTACTACCCCACTGCTAACCCGGCCGACTGGCAGCTGGAAGTGGCCGGCCAGCGCGTGCAGGTCATCAAGAAAGACAAAAAAGTGGGCGGCGTGCTCGAATTCGGCACCGAGATGGTGACGGCCGCCGACGGCTCCATCGCGGCGCTGCTAGGGGCCTCGCCCGGCGCCAGCACGGCGGTGGCCATCATGCTCGATTTGGTGCAGAAATGCTTCCCGGACCGCGCCGCCACGCCGGCCTGGCAGGCCCGCTTCCGTGCCCTGGTACCATCCTTCGGCCAGACCCTGGCTGCCGACCCGGCGCTCACAGCGGCCGTGCGCGAGCGTAGCCGCCGCCTGCTCCGGCTTGAGGCGTAAGAACTTATCGCACAACAACTGGCAACTACCAACCGGGAGCGAAGACACCACCGAATAAGCGCGATTTTGGTATCCGATAAACAGGTGACAGCGAGAGCCGAAGCTGGGGGTTGAGGATGTTAACAAGCCGACCGGCCGCGTGGTTGCGCAGACAGCTGGCGGGGCCTTACCTTGCGGGCTTATTCACCATCCCTGTTTTTCGCGGCTCCGCGTTTTTATGATTGTACTGGAAGCCTTCACCCCTGCTGATTTTAACCAACTTATAGAATGGGTCGACGACGAGCGGCTGATGAAGGAATGGAGCGGCTCCATGTTCTCGTTTCCCCTCACCACAGCCGGCCTCACCTGGTACGTGCAGGACTCCAATAATCTGGCTGACCCCAGCGTGTTCATCTACAAGGCGGTGGATTCGAAAACCGGGGTCACGGTGGGCCATATTTCCTTGGGCGGCATCAGCCAGCGCGACCGGGCCGGGCGCATCACCCGCGTGCTGGTGGGCAAAACCACCGAGCGCCGCCGCGGCATTTGCCAGGCCATGGTAGCCGCCCTGCTGCGCATCGGCTTCGAAGACCTGGCGCTGCATCGCATCAGTCTGGGCGTTTATGATTTCAACCAGGCTGCTGTCAATTGCTACCTCAAAGCCGGCTTTGTGCAGGAAGGCTTGCTACGCGACGTGGTGCGGCATGGCGAAGAATACTGGAACCTGATTGAGATGGGCATTCTGGAAACCGAATGGCACGCGCTGCAAAGCCTTAAAAAGGCAGCTGCCTAGCGTTTCGCGGGCCCATCTGCTTGTTCATCCGTTGGGGTTGGTCATCCGGCGTTATTTGAGGCGGCAGCAAGGCTACCCAGGCAACGGCCCCGGCAGCCGGAGCCCAAAATTGGTTTCGAGGGCCTGCGTGTAGACGGCGGCGTCCGCCAGCAGGCGGGTGGTAGTCCGGCCATCGGCATGCCTGGTTTTGAGTTCCTGGTCCACGAGGCTGAGGCGGAAGCCGGGCGCCGCCAGCGTGGTGATGCGCTGCTGGCGGAAGGGCGAATCGGGCGACTGCGAGTAGTAGAAATTCATCATCTGGAAGTCGCTCGGCTGAGCCTCGTCCAGGGTGAAGGTGTAGAGGCTTTGCCAGGCCTCCTGCATGTAGAGCTGCAAGTGGAAGTTGTGCTGCGGCGCGGCCTGCAGGCGGTAGCGGTCGAAAAACTGCGGGTACTCGAGGCCCGCCACCAACGGAATGGGCTCGATGAGGCTGTTGGCCCCGAAGCCCAGGTCGACCAGCCACGGCTGCCCCGCCACGTCCACCCGCAGCACTTGGTGCGCGCGCGGACGCAGCGGGTAGCCCGCCAGCAGGTTGCGGCCCACCAGGCAGGTCACCGTGAAGCCCAATTCCTGCAGCACCAGCCGGAACAAGCCGTTCAGCTCGTAGCAGTAGCCGCCCCGCCGCTCGTGCACCAGCTTCTGCATCAGGCTGGCGGGGTTGAGGCGGATGGGCCGGTTCAGGTGAATGTCGAGGTTCTCGAACGGAATGCGGAACGCCTGCGCCCGGTGCAGGCCAATGAGGGTGTCGAGGGAGTGCGCGAGGGGCCCTTGGTAGCCCCCCCGGGCCATGTAGGCTGCTAAATCGATGACGGGAGCAGGCATGAGCAGAACAGAAATAAAGCGGATTCCGGCCCCAATTACGCCAGAAACGACGTACCCGTGAGCTGCTCGCTCAGTTGCCAGAGCTGCCGGGCGTGGTCGGGCGTGTTGAAGGAGCTCCTCACCGCCACGGCTTTCTTCTTATCGAAAAAGCCGCCGCTGGTGGCCGCCACCTCGGGCGCGGAAGCCAGGAAAATGCTGGTTTCTGCCCCTTTCTCCACCGAAATCATGAACGGACGCCCCAGCTGCGCGAGCGTGCTCAGCCAGCCGCCGGCACTGGCCCCGAAGTTGGTGGCCACCACGCCGGGATGCAGGGCGTTGGTGCTCACGTTGGCAATGCCGTGGGCGCGCAGGCGGCGGGCCAGCTCCTGCGTGAACATGATGTTGTAGAGCTTGGTATTGCCGTACACCCGCATGGCACCGTAGCTCCTTTCCGACTGGATATCAG
>JAYSZD010000117.1:0-5340 GCA_043738185.1 Hymenobacter sp.
GGCCACCGGCAGCGGGTAGCGGGCCGAAGAGTCGGCGCGGAAATAGCGCCGCCGCACCTGGCCGTTTTCCCCAATCAGCTCTTTCCAAAACGAAATTCCGGCGGGCAGGCCGGCTTGGTGCGCCAGCACCTCGCGCAGACGCAAGCCGGCCTTGTCGGTGCCGCGCAGAAACGGAAAATAGTGACCCAGCGTGCTATCCGGGCTGAACCGTCCCTGCTCCTGCAGCTTGAGTAGCGCCGGTGCGGCCGCCAGTATTTTAGTGAGTGAAGCCAGGTCGTAGAGGTCGTCGTCGTGCACGGGGCGGGGCACGGTGGCGGGCGCGACGGTGGCCATTGGGGTGGCGGCAGGCTGGTCGCGCCGGCGACGTTTTTTGGCTTTCCCGGCTACTTCTGGCGCTTCGGCGGCGGTTCCGTAGCCGGCGTAGGTGTGGTTGCCGTAGCTTTTGCGCAGCACCACCGTGCCCCGCCGGGCAATCACCACCTGCGCCCCCGGAAACGCCTGCGCTGCCAGCGCGCGGCCAATCAGGCTGTCTACGCGCGCTTCGAGGCGGCCGTCCAGTCCTACCGACTCAGGGTAGCCGTAGGCCAGGCGCCGGTTGCCGGCCGTGCGCAGGCCAAAGCCGCGCGGGTAGCTATCCGATACCGTGACGGGCAGTTTGCCCGTGGTGCCGATGCCGCCGAAAATGGCTTGTACGGCCAGGCTTTGTGCATTCGGGCTTTCCTGGTAGGCCAGCACCACGGCGGCAGCGCGGTCCAGGTCGCGCACCTTGGCCACGGCATAGGCCGAGCCGAAGACGCTCAGCACCACCTGTTGTTTCTGGCTCACCAGCTCGCGCAGCAGCAGGTTGGTTTCGGGCGTGATGCCGAAGCTGGTGGCAGGCAGGCGGCCTAAGCCTTGCAATGATACCAGCACCAGATTGTAGGGTTTCAGGGCGGCCCGCAGCCGGGCCAGGTCGTCGAGCGTGGGCGCGGCGGGGGCGTGGAAATGCGCGGCGGGCGCGTAGTCGGCCACGGCTTGCTGGAAGTCGGTGGTGTCGCGCGGGTTGCCGCCCAGCACCAGCGTGGCAATGCGCAAAGTGTCGAGGCGCTGAAGGGGCAGCAGGCTCTTCTGGTTGCGCAGCAGAGTGATGCTCAGCTCGGCGAGGCGGTGGCTGAGGTATTGGGCGTGCGGGGCGTTGAGGTCTTCGTAGAGGTTTTTGGTGGCGATGGGCTGGTAATGGTGCAGGCCGGCCCATTGCTTCAGGGCCAGCACGCGGCGGCAGTGCTCATCAATTTCCCGCTGCGAAATCCGGCCGCTGTCCACGGCGGCACGCACCATGTTGATGGCCAACGGCACGTTTTTACTGAACTCCAGAATGTCGTTGCCCGCCAGCAGGGCGCGCACGTCGGCCTCGCCGGGCGGAAACATGCTGATGACCCCTTTCATGTTCATGGCATCGGTAAAAATCAAGCCCTGAAACCCCATTTCCCGGCGCAGAAAATCGGTCACGATGGGCCGCGACAGCGTGCTCGGGCCCGGCACCGTGTCTAGGGCGGGCACGTTGAGGTGGGCCACCATCATGCCACCCAGGCCGCCCGCAATCAGGCTCCGGAAGGGCGGCAGCTCCAGCGTATCCAGGCGACGACGGTCGACGCGCACCGTGGGCAGGGCCAGGTGCGAATCGGCGTCCACGTCGCCGTGGCCGGGAAAATGCTTGGCCACGGCCAGAATGCCCGCGTCCTGCATGCCACGCATGTACTGGCGGCTGTCGCGGGCCACCGCCGCCGGGTTTTCGCCCCAGCTGCGAAAGCCGATGACGGGGTTGGCGGCGTTGTTGTTCACATCGACCACGGGCGCGAAGTTGACGTGCATGCCCAGCCGGCGGAACTGTCCGGCCACCTCGCGGCCCATGTCGTAGAGCAGCGTGGTGTCCACGTCGCCGCCCAGGCTCATCTGGTACGGGAATTTCACCACGCTATCGAGGCGCATGCCCACCCCCCACTCGCCATCCATAGCCACCAGCAGCGGCACGCGGCTCTGGCGCTGGTAGCGGTTGAGCAGGCGCGCCTGCCGCCCCGGTCCGCCCTGAAAAAATATCAGCCCACCAATTCCATATTGCTTGATAAGGGCCGAAATGGTATCCTCATCGGCGCGGCTACGGTTGGAATACGCCGCCACCATGAAGAGCTGCGCGGCCCGCTGATTGGGCGTGAGCACCCGCATGAGGCTATCGACCCAGGGCGAGTGCAGGTATTGAATGAAGGCGGGACTGCCGGGCGGCAAGGCGGCCGCAGGGGGCCGCGCCAGGGCTTTGCTGCGGGCCGCTCGGGTTTTGGCGGGGACAGAGCGGAGCTTTGGGGTAACGGCTTTGGCGGGCGTGGTGCGGCGCTGGGCCGGCGCCAGCAGGGGCGCCGTGAGGAGCACGGCCAGCAGCGGGAGGAACTTAAGGAACGACAAAGGGAGGCGTTTTTTTAGTACGAAAGTAGCGTTTCCGGCGGGCCAGACTCTTTAAGCTCGGACTCGCCGTGCGTTCTCCCCACCCCCTAGCCCCTTTCCCTCCGAGATAGGGGGGACTATTTTTTAGTTTTAGCGTCTGTTCTCTAGAATTTTATAATCAGAGCTGGTTCCCCCTCTCCCGGAGAATTCCGCGCATCAAGCGGAGCGGGGCCAGGGACGGGGTAAACGGCCGGCGAGCAGCTTACTGCAGATTTTCGCGTTCTTTGAGCCCACGGTTTCCTTTACTGCTGCTTCAATCCATTTCATGAAAAAACTTGCCCTCGCCGGCCTCGTGGCCGTGGCGCTTACCGCCGCCTGCAATCAAACCCAAACCCCTGAAACGACAACCGCTGGCACCGACACAGCCGGCGCCGCCGCTACTGCGGACCTCGACGGCCTGTTTGACAGCTACTGGGAAACGCAGTCGCGCCTCGACCCGCTGTCGGCCACGGGGCAGGGCGACAACCGCTACAACAACCGGCTGCCCAACGACCAGACCCGCGCCTTCCGCGACACGCTGCGCACGTTTTATGGCGACTACCTGGCGCGGCTGGACAAGTTCGAACGCGAAAAACTGAGCGACAACGACAAAATCAGCTACGATATTTTCAAGTATGAGATGGAGCAGCGCCTGGCTGGCCTCAAGCTCAACACCTGGATGATTCCGACCCAACAGTTCTGGGGCCTGCCCATCACGATGGGCCAGTACGGCGCGGGTGAGGGCGTGCAGCCCTTCAAAACGGTGCAGGACTACGATAACTGGCTGGGCCGCGTGCGCGGCTTTACGGCGTGGACCGACTCGGCCATCGCCAACTTCCGCCAGGGCATGCGCACCGGCGTGGTACTGCCCCGCACGCTGGTGCTGAAAATGCTGCCCCAGATGCGCGGCAAGGACATAGTGGTGAGTGACCCCACCAAGAGCTTGTTCTACGGCCCCATCACCCGCTTTCCCAAGGACTTTTCGGCCGCCGACAAGTCCCGTTTGACCGACGCCTACAAAACGGCCATCACCGCCGAGCTGGTGCCGGCTTACCGGAAATTGGGCGATTTCCTGGAGAAGGAATACCTGCCCAAGGCCCGCACTACCAGCGGCATTACGGGTGTGCCCGGCGGCGCCGAAATCTACAATTACTACGTGGGCTACTGGACCACCACCACCAAAACGCCCGCCGAAATCTACCAGACCGGCTTGGCCGAAGTGGCCCGGATTCGGGGCGAGATGGAGCGCGTGAAAACCGAAACCGGTTTCAAAGGCGACCTGAAAGCGTTTTTCACTTACCTGAAAACCGACAAGAAATTCATGCCCTACAAGTCGGCGGAAGAGGTGCTCGATGCCTTCCGCAAGATTCAGACAACCATCGACCCGAACCTGAAAAAGATGTTTGGGCGCACGCCCAAAACCCCGTTCGAGATTCGCCAGACGGAGGCCTTCCGCGCGGCCTCAGCGTCGGCCGAGTACAATCAAGGTTCGCCGGACGGCTCGCGGCCCGGCATTTTTTACATTCCGATTGTGGATGCCACCCAGTTCAACACCACGTCGGGCATGGAGTCGCTGTTTCTGCACGAAGCCATTCCGGGCCACCATTACCAGATTTCGTTGCAGCAGGAAAACAACGACCTGCCTAAATTCCGGCGCTTTGCCTGGTACGGCGCCATGGGCGAGGGCTGGGCGCTCTACTCCGAAAGCCTGGGCAAGGAGCTCGGCCTCTACACCGACCCCTACCAGTACATGGGCGCGTTGGGCGACGAAATGCACCGCGCCGTGCGCCTTGTGGTAGACACCGGCCTGCACTCCCGCAACATGAGCCGCGAAGAAGCCATTGCCTACATGATGGACAACGAGGCCATTTCGGAAGATGGCGCCGTGGCCGAAATCGAGCGCTACATGGCCATCCCCGGCCAGGCCCTGAGCTACAAAACCGGCGCCCTGAAAATCCAGGAGCTGCGGGCCAAGTACCAGAAGCAGCTGGGTAGCAAGTTTTCCCTCCCCAACTTCCACGACGAGTTGCTGAAAGACGGCGTGATGCCCCTGGCCGTGCTGGAGAAGAAAATGGACGCCTGGGCCGCCCAGCAGTAGCCGTGATTTTTTTTAAAAAACCCGCCCCGTACTGTCACGGGGCGGTTTTTTTTTGACTGAGCCTGAATCAGCCTGCGTCCGCGCCGCTTGTCATGCCTGAACACCGTTGAAACACCTTTCCCCCGCTCAACGACTCATCCATTATTATTTCTCGGGTTGATATACGGGGTAACGACGCATATTTACGGCACTCCTCCGGTAAACTACCCCACCATATTTTCCCACCACAACGCGACGCAATTAGGCGTTGCTACACCACGCCGCTCATGAAAAACCTGCTTTCCCACCCAGCGGCCTGGCTGATGGCCGGCCTGAGCCTGACCGCCCCACTGGCCGCTTCAGCCCAGAAAAAACCTGCCGCGCCCGCCCGCAGGGCTCATACCAGCGCCAATGCCCTTTCGGCCATCAAAGAAGCTGATATCAAACGCGACCTGTATATCCTGGGCGGCGACCATTTCCGGGGCCGCGAGGGCGGCACGCTCGACGAGCTGAAAGCCTCCGCGTGGCTCGCCGAGCAGATTCGGGCCATCGGCCTGCAACCCGCCGGCGATGATGGCACTTACTTTCAGTGGTTCCATTTGCAGCGCACCCGTCTCACCAAAGCCAGCACGCTCAGCATTGGCTCGCGCGAGCTGAAGCCCAATGAGGATGCCATGATTATTGCCCCCACCAATGCCACCGTGGCGGCGCCGCTAGGGCGTGAGGACAATAAAGAATCAAATGTATGGTTGTTTGATACCAGTACTTATTTATGCGTCGTCACGAAATTTCAGATGCCACCTGGGCGC
>JAYSZD010000118.1:0-2174 GCA_043738185.1 Hymenobacter sp.
CAAGCAGCTCAGCCCCGGCACCACCACGATAATGGGCGGCGGCTACCCCAATACCGAGCTGCGCGGCATCAAAGAGCCCCGCTTTTTCAATTACATCGACTACCTGACCCTGGACGATGGCGAAGGCCCGTGGCTGCGGCTACTGGAGTACTTGGGTGGGTTGAAAATGAAAAAAGAACGTCATGCTAAGCTTGTCGAAGCATCTCTACCGCTTCGTTGGGAAGGTGATTTGACTACTTCCGAGGTAGAGATGCTTCGCTCCGCTCTGCATGACGTTCGACCTGACCGGTCTCAGCTCCAGCGTACGTTTATGCGCGACGAAGCCGGCGAAATTCAGTACATCAACCACCAGCACCCCGATGTGCCGCACCACGAAGTAGGCACGCCCGACTACTCCGACCTGCCCCTGACCGAATACCTCTCGGTGCTGGAAGTGCTGAACCCCATGCACCGCCTCTGGAGCGATGGCCGCTGGAACAAGCTCACCGTGGCCCACGGCTGCTACTGGAAACGCTGCTCGTTTTGCGACGTGACGCTGGACTACATCTCACGCTACGAAACTGCTCCCAGCACCCTGCTGGTGGATAGAATCGAGCAAATCATCGCCCAAACCGGCCAAACCGGCTTTCACTTCGTGGACGAAGCCGCGCCGCCCCTGGCCCTGCGCGACCTAGCCGTGGAGCTGCTCAAGCGCCGCGTGGCTATTACCTGGTGGGGCAACATTCGCTTCGAAAAAACCTTCTCGCCCGACCTCTGCCGCCTGCTGGCCGCCTCGGGCTGCATCGCCATCTCGGGTGGCTTGGAAGTAGCGTCGGACCGCCTGCTGGCCCTCATGGAAAAGGGCGTGACCATTGCGCAAGTCGCCCGCGTCACCGACGGCTTCACCCGGGCCGGCATCATGGTGCACGCCTATTTGATGTACGGTTTCCCCACCCAAACCGCCCAGGAAACCGTGGATTCGCTGGAAGTAGTGCGGCAGCTCTTCGCCGCTGGCGTGGTGCAAAGCGGCTACTGGCACCGGTTTTCGATGACGGCGCACTCGCCGGTGGGCAAGAACCCCGCGAAATATCAGGTGGCGGTCATTGGCCCCGAGCCCGCCGGCTTCGCCTGGAACGACCTCTGGCACGACGACCCGCGCGGCACCGACCACGAAGCCTTTGGCCCCGGCCTGGCCAAGTCGCTCTACAACTTCCTGCACGGCGTGGCCCTGACCGAACCCCTCGGCCGTTGGTTCGATTTCAAAACCCCGAAGCCCACCACGCCGCGCCACCTGGTGCAGCAGGTCCTACAAGCCCCCGAAAAACCCGATTTCGCGAAGCAAAACCAGCGCCTGTTCTGGCTCGGCAACGCGCCGGAAATCCGCATCGAAGCCGGCAAAAAAGCTCCCCGCGCCGTGCTCACCTGCTACGAGCAGGCCGAGGACTTTGAAGTGACCACCACCGAAGCCACCGGTCATTGGCTGCACCAGCTGCTTACCCAGCTCAGCCAGGATTTCGACACCAGGGTGCTGCTGAAGGATGCGGCGGCCACGTTCCCGGCCACCGAAGGCTCGTTCGAAGCCTTGCTGCTAAGCCCGGCCTGGCAGGTGCTGCGCGAAAAAGGCCTATTGCTGCTTTAGTCGTCGGACTAGCGGCTCCGCAGCCACTCCACTATGTCGGCTGGCAGGCCCGGCCCAAACCGCGGGCTCAGGCCGCCCGCCACCAGCAAGTCGGGGCGCGTGGAGCGGTAGGCACGCACGGCGTTGCCTTGCCGGCCGCCCAGCGCCTGGCGCATGGTGGCTGCCTGCTGATTGGCCCCTGAGCCGCCATATATGCCAAGTACCGGGAGTTTTCGCTTGCGCAATTCCCGCCACGCGGCCCGGTCCGGGGCGGGAATGGGTGCGTTTTGGGCTATCAGAAAATTCAGTTGCAAGCCGGTGCCATCAACCAGCAGGTGCGCCAGCTGCGCGGCCCGTGCCCCTACCGCCCAGGCCCCAATGGTAGTGGAGTCGGCCCCGGCCGTGCCGCGCAGAATTTTCAGGGCCTGCGACAGCCGCGCCGTTTCCGCTGGTCCGGTCACCGAATCGGTGGCGGGCAGGAGCAACACGATGACGCCTTCGCGGGCCAGCGCATCGGCCCAAATGGCGGCAGCTGGGGCCGTGGCCGCGTTGGGCAGCAGCGCCAGGGCCGGGCCGG
>JAYSZD010000119.1:0-2171 GCA_043738185.1 Hymenobacter sp.
GGAGCGAATCATGGACGAAGTAAGCGTGAGCGGCACGTTAGGCCGGGTTTTCCGAAAATATATCGGACCAATCCAGGTTCAGGCCCGGCAGGGTGCGGCACGGAATGGGGCCGGGGCCGGCGTACTCGCCCACCAAGTGGTAGCGGGCGGTGGTTTCGTCGAGCACGAACACCGAAATATCGTTATCCTGCGGCAGCACAATCCAGTACTCGCCCACGCCGGCTTCTTCGTAGAGGTCGAACTTATCTTTCCAGTCGCGGGCGGCTGTGCGCGGCGATACCACTTCCACAATCAGGTTGGGCGGCCCCAGGCAGCCGCGCGACTCAATCTGGCCGGGGTCGCAGATGACGCACAAATCGGGCTGCACTACGGTGTAGATGGCCGCGTCATTGGTACGGCCGGGTTTGGGCAGGCGCACGTCGTAGGGCGCCACGCGCACCTGGCAGACCTGCCGCCGCAGGTGGTTACCAAAAGCTAGGTATAATTCCCCCAGCAAGGCTTGGTGCCGGTCGGTAGGCGCACGCATGCGGCGCATGATTTTGCCGCGCAGCAGCTCCACTACCTCCGTAAACTGCCAGGTGAGGTAGTCGGCGTAAGAATACGTGCCGTCGGGGTTGAGGTCGGCGAGCGAGGTGATGAGCGTGGGCATGAAGCAAAAATACGCCAGGCCCTGCGATTGGGAGCGCAAGGAGTCACGTTGACGCGGGGGCGCAACATCGGGCCGGATGGCTCCGTCTTTGGCCCGGCTGAACTTCATTTGCAGGGAATTCGGTTTACCTCCTACTCTGGCCGTCGCGTGGCGGCTTTTTTCTATTCTATGACGCTACACTTTTCCCGCGTGTCGCTGCCCGTGCTGCTGGCCGCTACGCTTCTCTCCTCGTGTGCCCGCCGGCCCCAGGCCAGCACGGCCGCCGCTTCTACTGCCGTGAGCACGGCCGCGCCTGCCCCAGTGGCAGCAGCGCCCGCAACCGCTCCGATGCCGGCCCCGGCTCCCGCTCCGGTGGGCGACCTGAGCGCCTCGCAGTGGTATTTAAAAGACCCGCGCCTCGACAACGTGCCCGGCGTGGGCGCCACCCG
This sequence comes from Hymenobacter sp., assembly GCA_043738185.1. Lineage (GTDB taxonomy): Bacteria > Bacteroidota > Bacteroidia > Cytophagales > Hymenobacteraceae > Hymenobacter. Next base: position 1,078 of record JAYSZD010000119.1, read on the forward strand.
CACCTACGCGGAAATCCTGAAAAACAGGGAAGCCACGCCCGTCGTCGTGGCCGTTATTGATTCGGGCATCGACACGGCCCACGTGGACCTGAAAGCCGTGCTGTGGACCAACGCCGGGGAGATTCCGGGCAACGGCATCGACGACGACAAGAACGGCTACATCGACGACGTGCACGGCTGGAACTTCCTGGGCGGCGCCGACGGCCGCAACGTGAACGCCGAAACGCTGGAAATGACCCGCATCGTGGCCGCCGGCCGCCTGCGCTTCAAGGGCAAAACCGCCGCGACAGTGAAGCCCGCCGACAAGGCCGATTACGCCCAGTTCGTGAAGGCCGAAAAGACCTACAAAACCCGCCTCGCCGAAGAAACCGAGCGTGCCCAACAGATGGAAGGCATGGCTGGCCCCCTCACCATGATGGTGGGCAACATGAAGCAAGCCCTGGGCGTTAGCACGCTGGATACCACGGCCTTGCGCGCCGCCAAAACCGACGACCCCAACCTGAAGCGCGCCGTGGCCGGCCTGCTCGACATGATGAGCCAGACCAACTCGGCCGATGCCGACGAGCTGCTCAAACAGCTGAACGACGGCGTAAAACAGGAGCGCAGCCTGCTGGATAATTCGCTGAACCTGGATTTTAATCCGCGCGCCGACATCATCAAAGACAACCCCAACGACCTCACCGAGCGTTACTACGGCAACAACGACATTCACGGCCCCGACCCACTGCACGGCACCCACGTTTCGGGCATCATCGCGGCCGTGCGCGACAACAACCTCGGCGTCATGGGCATCGCGCCCGCGCCGGTACGCATCATGACGGTGCGGGCCGTGCCCGATGGCGACGAGCGCGACAAGGACATTGCCAACGCCATCCGCTACGCCGTGGACAACGGGGCGAGCATCATTAATATGAGCTTCGGCAAGGAATTTTCGCCCCAGCGCGAGGTGGTGGAAGCGGCCTTCAAGTACGCGGCCGGCAAAAACGTGCTGCTAGTGCACGCCGCCGGCAACGAAAACGCCAACCTCGACGTGACCAGCAACTTCCCGGCCTCGTTCTATATCAACAACACGACCGTGCCTAACCTACTCACCG
>JAYSZD010000120.1:0-14861 GCA_043738185.1 Hymenobacter sp.
GCCGCGCCCGCGCCCGCCAACATGCAGGGCCTGGCCACGGCCACGTTTGCCGGGGGCTGCTTCTGGTGCACCGAAGAAGTCTTTGAGGAATTGAAAGGCGTGCAAGCCGTGGTATCGGGCTACAGCGGGGGGCGCGAAAACAACCCCACCTACGAGCAGGTAGGCCGGGGCGAAACCAGCCACGCCGAGGCCATTGAAGTGTATTACGACCCGAAAGAAGTAAGCTACGCCACACTGGTTGACGTGTTTTTCCGGGCCGCCCACGACCCCACCACCCTCAACCGCCAGGGACCCGACGCCGGGGCGCAGTACCGCTCCGTAGCCTTCTACCGCACCCCCGAAGAGAAAGCCGCCATCGACAACGCCATTGCCCGCGTCGATGCCAGCAAGCAGTATGGGAGTCCCATTGTCACCCAGGTGGTCCCGTTCCGAAAGTTCTGGCCCGCCGAGGACTATCACCAGGGCTACTTCCGCCTCCACCCCGAGTCGGGGTACGTGCAGAGTGTATCGGCACCCAAGGTGGAGAAGTTCCGCCACAAATTCCCCAAGCTGCTGAAAAGCCCGTTGTAAGCAGCGCCCCCCTGGAAAACGGTGGGTCCCGAGCCTCAGGCAGCCATTCCTACTTTACTAGACTTGTTCCTCAATTAAATTTCTCAAAAACGTCTGTCATGCTTCATCTGGCGTCCGCTTGTCGAAGCATGACAGACGTTTTTGAGAAATTTTTCTTGTTTAGGAACAAGTCTTATAAATAGCTTGATAGGCTGGTTCAGGCTGACGGGCGGCTTGGCTGGCCGTAGTTCCGCAACTTGCCGGCTGTTTAATTTCTGGGGCGATGTCGCTTTCGGGGCCCAGGCTGCTGACCGCCATCGCCCTGTACACTTTGCTGCGCTAAGTTGTTACGCTGTTCCCGATACGCGTGGTGCTGTCGCCTCTACTTATATTTAGCCCCGTAATACAGAATCCCCCGGTCGACACAATTCCCAGCTACTTTGGGGTTGGGCTCATCAACGCAGCATGCAACTAGCTAGCAACCAATCGCCCCGTAACTCGAAGCCGCATGCTTCCTGGGACGATGCCGCGCTGGTACAGGCGCTGCAGCAAGGCGATGAGCAGGCGTTTGCTGAAGTCTACCAGCGTTACGGCTTCACCTTGCTTGAGCAGGCGTTTCGGAAGCTGAATTCACGCGAAGCGGCCGAGGAAATCGTGCAGGACCTGTTTGTTGCGCTCTGGCTCAAGCGGGAAACCAACGAGATTCAGAAGCTGCGGGAATACTTGGGCACGGCCGTGAAATACCGCGTTATCAACCTGATTAAGGACAAAATGACCCACGCGGGCTACGTGGCCTACTGCCGCACCGTAGCCACCGAAACCGACCACCGGACTGAAAACGAACTAGCCGCCGCCGACATGTCCTCGGCCCTCAATTCGGCCCTGGCCGGCCTGCCGGAGCACACCCGCGAAGTGTTCCAGCTGAGCCGGATGGAACACCAGACCGTGCCCCAGATTGCAGTGCGGCTCAAGCTCTCCCCCAAAGCCGTGGAGTACCACATCACCCGTGCCCTGAAGCTGCTGCGCGTTTCCCTAAAAAATTATCTGGTCCCGCTGCTGTTATTTATACTACGGTAAAATCTTTGTTTTTCAGTTGTTTATAATTAAAAAGCCGTTTGTCGGAGGCAAGTCCAGCGTGACAAACGCAACTTTTTTTGACCACGGGTTTAGGGATGGGCAGCAGTTGATTGACTAGTAAGCAAGCCCCCTACTGAGGCCCCGCCGATGGACCAAGCCGCTTTTCGTACGCTTCTGCAACGCTACCAGCAAGGCGCGTGCACGCCCGCTGAAATTCAGCGCATCGAAACCTGGTACCGCCAACTCGGCGCGGAGCAAAAACTCGACCTCACTCCTGAAGAAAAAACGGCCCTCGTAGCTACCGTGTGGCAGCGCATCAGCCAGCAAACGGTTGCGGCGCCCCTTTCCGTGGCCACCACCCCCAAGGCGACCCAGTCGCTTAGCTGGACGTCGTGGCCCGCTCCCGTACGCTGGGCGGCGGCGGCGGCCCTGGTCGGCGGGATGAGTCTGGTGGGCTTGCAGGTGGCCCACGTGCCCATGGGGCAGGTGGTGAGCCGCGCGGGCCAAATCCTGGGGGTTTCGCAGGCGGCCGACCCGGCTGCTTGGCTGGTGTTTACCAATGCGTCGGCCCGCGAAACCCAGGTGTCGCTACCCGACGGCAGCGCCGTAACCCTGGCCCCGGCCAGCACCCTCAAGTACCAGCGCCAGCTGCAGGGCAACCGGCGGGTGGCCTACCTCACGGGCGCGGCTTTTTTCAAGGTGTTTCACGACGAGCAGCATCCTTTTTCGGTCCTCACCGATAAGGTGGTGACCACCGTGCTGGGCACCAGTTTCCGGGTGGAGGCGTATGCCGGACAAGCCGAAGTGCAGGTGCAGGTACGCACCGGGGCCGTGCGCGTGAGCCAGCGCCGGACTATGCGCATGGCCAGCCCGGCCAGCATCGACGTGCTGCCCAACCAACAGGCCGTGTACTCAGCCGCCCGGCAGCAGCTGCGCCGCGAGCTGGTGGCCCAGCCAGTGCAGCTGGCCCCGCAAGCGTTTGTGTTTAAGGACCGGCCCGTAGTGGAAGTGCTGGCCGCTCTGGAGAAGGCCTATGGCGTGAGCATCGAGTACGATGCCGCCTCCCTGCACAACTGCACCCTCGATTTGAGTCTGGATAAAGAGCCGCTATTTGCCAAGCTCGATATCATTTGTGAGGCGCTGGGCGCATCCTACGAAAAGGTCGACGGCCGCATTCTGTTTCGAGGCCGCCCCTGCTAAGAGTTGAGCCCTCGACGGAAGGATTTGGTTTGTCACGTCTTATATTTTATATATAATGCTGAAAATCAATATTTTGACAAAATGAAGTATTGATTTTCCTCCATCACTCTGGCTGAATTATCTCGCCGCGCTTAGGCTGGCTATTCTTTTGAATTTTCCCGCAATCGATTCCGAAACGCACTCCCATTGTCCTAACCGAAAAAAATCCGCACGCTGGCGGCGGACCACTTTCTCAAAATTTCCCACCAAGCACCCTAATTTCATGGCAACTCTTTTACACTTCCCACCGCTTTTAAGGTGCTGTAAGCGCCTGGCGCTACTGCCCGTGCTGCTGCTGCACCTGTTTGCCACCATCGGCACGGTGCGCGCCTCCACGGCCCAACCAATTCTGAAGCAACCCATTACGTTGCGCGCCATCGACGAGCGCATGACGACGGTGCTAAGCAAGATTGAGGGCCAGGCCAAGGTACATTTCCAGTACAGCCGGCAGCTTATCGGGGCCAGCCGGCGGGTGACGGTGATTGCTAAAAGCCAGCCCCTGGCCCAGCTGCTGAACGAACTATTGGAGCCGCTGAACATCAGCTACAAACTGGTGGATGACGGCATTATCCTGCGGCCGGCGGTGGCCGTGGTAGCCCCGGAAACCCTGCCCGATGCCGCGCTGACCGCGCCGGCCGCCGGGCCCGTAACCGGCCGCGTAACCGACTCCAAGGGCGTGGGCCTGCCCGGCGTCACGGTACTGGTGCAGGGCAGCAGCACTGGGGTTAGCACCAACTCCGAAGGGGGTTTTGCCCTGGACGTGCCCGAAGGCAGCACGCTGGTATTCAGCTTTGTGGGGTTTGTGACCCAGACGGTGGCAGTGCCGGCCGGGGGCGGCCCCCTCAGCATATCCCTGCTCGAAGACACCCAGAAGCTGAACGAAGTGGTGGTGGTGGGCTACGGCACTCAGCGCCGGCAGGACCTGACCGGGGCCGTGGCCCGCGTGGATGGCTCCGAAATCGTGAACCAGCCCGTGCAGACGCCTACCCAGGCCCTACAGGGTAAGATTGCCGGCGTGCAGATTATCAACGACGGCACGCCCAACTCGCAGCCCCAGGTACGGATTCGGGGCACGGGCACGCTGCTGGCCGGCGCCGAGCCCCTGTACGTGGTGGACGGCGTGCAAACCGGCGACATCCGTAACCTGAGCAATGCCGATATTGAGTCGATTGACGTGCTGAAGGATGCTTCGGCGTCGGCAATTTATGGCGTGCGCGCGGCCAATGGCGTCATCATCGTGACCACCAAGAAAGGTGCATTCGGCAAGCCCAAGCTCAGCTACAGCGGCACGGTCGGCTTTAAGCAAGCGGCCAACCTGGTGCAGATGGCCGATGCCGCGCAGTACACCAGCTACATCCGGGACACGGCTCCGGGGACGGTCATTCCGAACACCTCGGCCTCGACCAACTTCTTCGACGAGATTCTGAAACGCGGCACCTACCAGAACCACAACCTGGCCGTATCGGGCGCCTCAGACAACGTGCGGTACTACTTTTCGGGCAACCTGCTGCAAGACGACGGCACCGTTATCAACAACAAGTTCAAGCGGCTCACGGTCCGTTCCAACACCTCGTTCAACTTGTCGGACAAGGTGACCATCAGCTCCCAGGCTTCATACAGCCACGCCAATACGCAGGACGTGAACATCGGGACGGCCTATAACAACGCCTACCGGGCGGCCCCGATTTTCCCGGCCAAACAGGGTGACTTGTACGGCAACACGGCCTCGTTCGGCAACGTGGGTAACCCGTTGATTGACATCGAGAAAAACGATAACAAGTCGCTCGAAAACCGTTTGCAGGGCAACATCGGCCTCGACGTGCGCCCCGTAGCGGGCCTCACGCTGCGCTCGGCCATCAACGTGGACCTGAATTCCGACAACCGCCGCGTCTACGATTACCGCTACCTCAACAACGGCAGCACCTTCCTCACCGCCGGGGGCAACCAGCAAAACCTGCGCAGCAACCTGGGCGTGACGCAGGTAAACGCCTACCGCTACCTCTGGGAAAACACGGCCACCTACCAGCGCACCCTGGGCAGCAAGCACAACCTGACCCTGCTGGCCGGCACCGTGACCGAGGAGGGCCTGCGGGTGGGCCAGACGGGTGGCGTGAAGGATGTGCCCGCCGACCCCAATCAGTGGTACCTGGGCACGGGCGACCCCAACTCGGCCGTGAACGGCTCCTTCGCCTTTAAAGACCGCCGCCTGTCGGCGCTGGGCCGCATCAACTACGCCTACGACAACCGCTACCTGCTCACCACCAACTTGCGCTACGACGGCACGTCGAAGTTCAACAGCAAGCAGCGCTGGGGCTTTTTCCCGTCGGTGGGCCTGGGCTGGGTGCTTTCGGAGGAAAGCTTTTTGCGCGACCAGAAAGCCTTGAGCTTCCTGAAGCTGCGGGCCAGCTTCGGCCAGCTCGGCAACGACCAGATTCCGCCCGACACTTACATTCAAACCATTGCCAGCAACATTCCCTACGTGTTTAACGGCACGCCGGTGCTGGGCGCGGTTATCGACCAGATTAAGGACCGGGAGGTGCGCTGGGAAACCACGACGGAATACGACGTGGCCCTGGAGTTCGGCTTCCTTGACAACCGCCTCACCGGCGAGGTAACCTACTACGACAAGCGCACCAGCGACGCCCTGATTCCGGTGAATATTCCGACTATTTTCGGCGACGGCCAGTACATCACCAACGCCGCCGACATCACCAACCGCGGCGTGGAAGCGGCCCTGAACTGGCGCGCCGCCATCGGCAGCAGCACCGACTGGAAGTACAACCTGGGAGCCAACGTTACCTTCAACAAAAACCGCATTGCCAACCTCAACGGCGGACAGGCCCTGTTCGACGGCTACCGCGGCAACACGAAATCGGACAACGGCGTGGCCGCCGGCAGCTTCTTCCTGCTCGAGGCCATCGGCGTGTACCAGAGCGTCGACGACATCGCCCGCGGCCCCAGGTCAACCTTCAACCCGCAGGTAGGCGACCTGAAATATGCCGATACCAACGGCGACGGCACGGTGGACCTGCTGGACCGCAGCTACTTTGGCTCGTACCAGCCGCCGGTGTATTTCGGCATCAATGGCGGGCTGAATTTCCAGAATGTGGACTTCTCGTTCGTGTTTTCGGGCAACCTCAACAACAAGGTGTACAACGCCAAGAAGCAGGACCGGTTCAGCAACCTGAACAACATCGAAGCCAGCTTCGCCGAAAACCGCTTCACCCCAACCCGGCCCTCGAATACCGACCCGGCCGCGCTGCGGGAGAACATGCCAAACTCGACGTATTTCCTCGAATCGGGCTCGTACCTGCGCCTGACCAACGTGGTACTGGGCTACACCCTGCCAGGTGCCATCCTGGAGCGGGCGCACCTGGCATCAGTGCGCGTGTTCGCGGCCGCCCAAAACGTGTTCACGAGTACCAACTACACGGGTTTTACGCCGGAGCTGGCCGGTGGGCCGCTCAACTCGGGCATCGAGTTCAACACCTACCCCACCAGCCGCACCGTCACGCTGGGGCTGAACGTCAACTTCAAATAGCGCGGTGGGCGGCTGGTGAGTAACCGGTGCCCGGCCCCGTTGTCCCACTATAAAATTTCTTATCCTGATGAAATCTAATTCCCACATTTTTTCCCGGCGTGCCGGCACGGCCGCGCTGGCGCTGTCCCTGGCAATGGTCAGCGGTTGCAAAGACTTCCTCGACGTAGCGCCCCAGGGCCAGCTCGGTACCGAGGTGATTGACCCCGCCACCGCCCAAAAGCTGGTCGATGGGGTGTACAACGCCATGTATCTGGGCGGTTTCGGGGCCGATACCCACGGCCTGCAGTTCGTTATTCTCACCGACATTGCTTCCGATGATGCCGACAAGGGCAGCTCGCCCAACGACTACCAGGATGCCCGCGATGTGGACAACCTCGTGATGGGGGCGACCAACGGCAACGTCAACAACGTCTGGAATGGGTATTACCAGGGCATTTCCCGCACCAACCAGGCCTTGGAAAAGGTGGCCGTCACCTCTGGCTCGGAGGTGGTACGCAACCGTTTGCTGGGCGAAGTGCGCTTCCTGCGGGGGTATTTCTACTTCAATCTGGTGCGTTTGTTTGGGGGCGTGCCCAAGCTTGACCGAGTGCCGGCCACAGCCGAAATCAACGACCCGGCCCTGCAGCAGCGGGCTTCGGTGAGCGATATCTACGCCCTCATTATCAGCGATTTGCAATTCGCGGTGGATAACCTGCCCACGAAGGGCGCCACCGAAACCGGCCGCGCCACCAAAGCCGCCGCCCAGGGCATGCTGGCCAAGGTGTACCTCTACCAGAAAAACTACCAGAAAGCCTTCGACCTGACCAATGAAATCGTGACGGGCAAATCGGGCTTTTACTCGCTTTATCCCCGGTACGAGGACATTTGGCGCACGGTAGGGGCCAACAGCGCGGAGTCGTTGTTTGAGATTCAGGCCGGCATCAATGCCGCGTGCAATAATTCCGCCATTAACCTCTACACCGTGAGCCAGGGACCCCGGCAGGGCGGCCGGGGCGGCTGGACCGACCTGGGCTTTGGCTTCAACAGCCCCACCACCGACCTGGTGAATGCCTACGAGCCCGGCGACGTGCGCAAGGCCGGCAGCATTATTTTCATTCAGCCCACCGCGCAGGGCGGGCAGCGCTCCACCGGCACCGTGCTCTGGGACGGGTTCCGCATTCCGAGCAAGGACTCGGTGGAGAATTTCCGCTACAACTACAAGGCTTACCACAGCCGCACCCGCGAGCCCAACTGCGGCAACAACGACTACCTGCCCAAAAATGTGCGGGTGCTGCGCTACGCCGAGGTACTGCTGATTCGGGCCGAAGCCGCCGCGCAGCTCGGCCAGGGCGGCACCGCCCAGGCCGACCTGGATGCCGTGCGCGCCCGCGCCGGCCTGGCCTCCCGGCCCGCCACGGTAGATAACATCTGGCGAGAGCGCCGCGTGGAGCTGGCCCTGGAGCACGACCGGTTTTTCGACCTCGTGCGCCAGGAAAGCGTGACGGCGGGCCGCATCGTGCCCATTTTCGCGGCCCAGGGTAAAACGTTCGTCAAGGGCAAAAACGAGGTATTCCCGATTCCACAGCCCCAGATTGACCTGAGCGGCGGGCAGCTGACGCAGAATCCAGGATACTAAGTGCGGGCAACGGTGCGCTTTTTAACACATAAGCACTTTTCATAAACGACCATGAAATTATTAGTCATCCTAATCCTGCTACTATCCGGCTGCACCAAGAGCAAGGTAAATCCTACGACGCCCCCCACGGACCCTACTACTGGTGGCACACGGCCCCGCATCACCGACGAGCAGCTGCTGGACTCGGTGCAGCTGAAGACCTTCCGCTACTTCTGGGATTTTGGCCACCCCGTGTCGGGTATGGCGCGTGAGCGCAACGACCCGAACTCGCGGGATGTGGTGACGACCGGTGGCACGGGCTTCGGCATTATGGCCATTATCGTGGCCGCCGACCGCAAGTGGATAACCCGCGAGGAAGCCGCCACGCGCATCTCCAGAATGGTGAGCTTCCTGGAAAAGGCCGACCGCTTCCACGGCGTATTTCCGCACTGGCTGAATGGAGCCACCGGCAAGGTCATCCCGTTCAGCACGTTCGACGATGGGGGCGACCTCGTGGAAACCTCCTTTTTGATGGAAGGGCTGATTTGCGCCCGCCAGTACTTCACCGCAAACACGCCCCTGGAAACCAACCTGCGCACCAACATTCAGACCATGTGGGAGAGCGTGGAGTGGAACTGGCACACGCAGGGCGGCCAAAACGTGCTCTACTGGCACTGGAGCCCCAACAGCGCCTGGAGAATGAACCACAAGCTCAACGGCTGGAACGAGGCCCTGGTGACCTACGTGCTGGCTGCGGCCTCGCCCAAATACGCCATCGGGAAGGCCGTGTACGACCAGGGCTGGGCTACCGGAACGGATTTCAAAAACGGCCGCTCCTACTATGGCATCCCGCTGCCGCTGGGCCCCGATGCGGGCGGGCCGCTGTTCTTCTCGCACTATTCCTTTCTGGGCCTGAACCCCCACGAGCTCAAGGACCAGTACGGCGACTACTGGACCCAGAATAAGAACCACACGCTCATCAACTACCAGTACTGCGTGGCCAACCCCAAGGGGTTCAGGGGCTACGGCCCCAACTGCTGGGGCCTCACCGCCTCCGACAACTTCGAGGGCTACTCTGCCCACAGCCCTACCAACGATTTGGGCGTGATTACGCCCACTGCCGCGCTCTCGGCCTTCCCCTACACGCCCGAGCAGTCGATGAACGCCCTCAAGTACTTCTACTACAACCTCGGCGATAAAATCTGGGGCAAGTACGGCTTCGTCGATGCCTTTAGCCTGGACCGCAACTGGCAGGCCACGTCTTACCTGGCCATCGACCAGGGCCCCATCGTGGGTATGATTGAGAACCACCGTAGCGGCCTGCTGTGGCGGCTGTTTATGAGCTCGCCCGAGGCCAAGAGCGGGTTGAGCAAGCTGGGCTTTTAGCAAACGGCGGAAAAACACCGTATTTACCCCGCTAATAACTCACTCTATATCGCTCTTTCGCATGAAACGCTTCCCCCTACTCCTCCTCGCACTCGCCTTCACTTCTGCCGCCCAGGCCCAGAAAAAGCCCACTCCTGCCGCCGCCGGTTCCTCCTCCCCTTCCAGCCAGAAGATGAAGCAGTACATCGACGGACTGATGGCGAAGATGACGACGGCGGAGAAAATCGGCCAGTTGAACCTGCTGGCGGTGGGGTTCGATGTGACCGGGCCGGTGGTGAGCAAGGACGTAGACGCCAACATCCGCAAGGGCAACGTGGGGGGCGTGTTCAATACATACACGCCGGTGGCGGTGCGCAAGCTCCAGGAAATGGCCATTAAGGAGTCGCGGCTGCACATTCCGCTGCTGTTTGGCTACGATGTCATTCACGGGCACCGCACCATTTTCCCCATTCCGCTGGGGCTGGCGGCGAGCTGGGATTTGCCGGCCATTGAGCAGAGCGCCCGCATTGCCGCCGAGGAAGCTTCGGCCGATGGGCTGCACTGGGTGTTCTCGCCGATGGTGGATATTGCCCGCGATGCCCGCTGGGGCCGCATTTCGGAAGGAGCCGGCGAAGACCCTTACCTCGGCTCGCGCGTGGCCGAAGCCATGGTGCGCGGCTACCAGGGGCCGAACAACGACCTCACCCGGCCCGGCAGCGTGCTGGCCTGCCTCAAGCACTTTGCCCTATACGGAGCCGCCGAGGCCGGCCGCGAATACAACACCACCGACATGAGCCGCCAGCGCATGTACAACGAGTACCTGCCGCCCTACCAAGCGGCCGTGGATGCTGGCGTGGGCTCGGTCATGTCTTCCTTCAACGACATCAACGGCGTGCCCGCCACGGCTAATAAATGGCTTATGACCGACCTGCTGCGCAAACAGTGGGGCTTCCAGGGCTTCGTGGTGACGGATTACACGGCCATCAACGAGCTGGTGGAACACGGCCTGGGCACCGACGAGCAGGTGGCGGCCCTGGCCCTGAACGCGGGCATCGACCAGGACATGGTGGGCGAGGAATTCCTGAAATACACGGCCAAAAACATTACGTCCGGGGCGGTAAAGATGGCCCAGCTGGACGCCGCCTGCCGCCGCATTCTGGAGGCCAAATACAAGCTCGGCCTTTTCACGGACCCCTACCGGCAGGTGAGCGCCGAGCGCGCCGCCAGCACCCTGATGAAACCCGAGTACCTGGCCGCCGCCCGCGACATTGCCCGGCGTAGTATGGTGCTCCTCAAAAACGAGCGCAGCGCCCTGCCGCTGAAGAAAACCGGCAGCATCGCCCTCATCGGCCCGCTGGCCAACCGCCAGCGCGACGTGATTGGCTCCTGGAGCGGGGCCGGCGACTGGAAGCAGGCCGTGTCGGTGGAGCAGGGCCTGCGCGCCGCCGCGCCTGGCCTCAAAATCACCTACGCCAAGGGCGCCAACATTGCCGACGACCAACAGATGCTGGACCGCCTGCAGGCCCACGGCGGCGACCTCGAAATCGACAAGCGCAGCCCGGAGGAGATGATACGCGAAGCCGTGCAGGTGGCCCAGACTGCCGACGTGGTGGTGGCCGTGGTGGGCGAAAGCCAGGGCATGAGCGGCGAGGCCGCCGCCCGCGCCGACATTGGCCTGCCCGGCCAGCAGCTGGCCCTGCTCAAGGCCCTCAAAGCCACCGGCAAGCCGTTGGTGCTCGTGCTCATGAACGGCCGCCCGCTAGCCCTGCCCTGGGAAAACCAAAACGCCGACGCCATCCTCGAAACGTGGTTTGCGGGCACCCAGGCGGGCCACGCCATCGCCGACGTGCTGTTTGGCGACTACAACCCGAGCGGGAAAATAACGGCCACTTTCCCGGTGGCCGTGGGCCAGGTGCCCCTCTACTATAACCACAAAAACACCGGCCGGCCCTATGCTGGCGTGAAGCTCGACAAGTACAAGTCGCGCTACCTCGACTTGCCCAACGAGCCACTCTACCCGTTCGGTTTCGGCCTGAGCTATACCACGTTCACCTACGGCAAGCCCACGGTGAGCAAAGCCACCATCGGCCCCGCCGAAACCCTGACCGTGACCGTGACCGTGCAGAATACCGGCAGCGTGGACGGCGAAGAAGTAGCTCAGCTCTACCTGCGCGACCTGGTGGGCTCCGTCTCCCGCCCGGTTTCGGAGCTGAAAGGCTTCCAGAAGGTGCTGCTGAAACGCGGGGAAAGCAAAACCCTCACATTTCGCCTCGCTCCCGACGCTCTCAAATTCTATAACAACGACCTGAAGCTTACCGCTGAGCCCGGCGACTTCCAGGTGATGGTGGGCGGCAACTCGCGCGACGTGCAGAAGGCGGCTTTCCGGCTGGCCAATTAACTAATGAGCTAGCCGCTTTAAGTCATTAAATACTCACCCTTTATTCTTCACATTTAGCGCATTCGCTCTAAACTAATGCGCGGCTGACTATACTATTTAATTATTATAAGTATTTAACAATCAGCAAATTAAAAATACAATCAGATTTTTATCTCTCTTACTAAATTCCCAAAATACCCGCATTTTCACATTCACACATTTTCCAATTTTTTCATTCCTCAAACCCACTCTTTATCATGAAAACTTTTACAAACTACGGCCAGCAGCTTTGCGCTGGCAAACGCCTGCTGGTGCTCTTGCCCGTGCTCCTGGCGGCGGGCCAGTCGGTTCGGGCCCAGCAATCCTACGGGGTATACACCGAGCGGGCGGGGTTGACCAACAAGCTGGTCTACGGCCCCACCGTGAACCTCTATCGGTGGAACAATTTAGCCGACATCACGCCGGCTCCCGCTCCTTTTGAGGGGCAGGAAATATTGGCCGTTCGGGCCGGCAACGGGGCCGATTGGTTCGGCATGGGCGTCGACAACCCAGCCCTGGACATGAGCGGCTACGCGGCGGGCGCGCTCAGATTTCAGTACAAAACCACCTACCCCGGGCAAGTGAAGGTGGGCATCAAAAGCGGGTCGAGTGAAAGCTGGATTGATTTTCCGGCCGGCTCGGTGCAGTACGGAATGGTGCGCGATGGCAACTGGCACGAGGTTGCGATTCCGCTCAGCGCCTTCAAGCAGCAGCTACCCGCCCTTGACCTGAGTGCGCTGACCAGCCTGTTCATGTTTGCCGGCGAACCAGCGGGCGGGGCCAACGACTTCCTTTTCGACGACATCTTTATCACCAGTAGCGCAGTGGCCCTGGCTACCATCAACCGGGCGCTGGCCGCTACCTGCACGCTGGCCCCAAACCCCAGCCTGGGTCGGGCGCAGCTGGCCTTCACCCCAGCCCAGCCTACCCCCTACGAAGCGGCGCTCTACGACCTGAAAGGTGCCCGAATTGCGACCATCGGGGCCGGTACCGCCACCGGCAAACAGCTCATTTCCCTCCCGGTGGATGCCAACGGCCTGGCCAACGGCGTGTACCTCGTGAAACTGACCACCGGCCAGACGGTGCTTACCAAGCGCCTGGTCGTGAACCGCTAGCCGGAACGAGGCAGCGGCGGCAAAGCTCCGCAGCTGCCCGTCCGGTCACTTTTGGCTTGCCCTTACCCGCAGTCCGAAGAAGTCCCGCCCGTTGCGCTGGGGCTTCTTACCTGCCCTTGCCTGGGAATAATTTCGCCCCGGCCCGGTCTGGTGGGAACTGCAAAGGCCGGGGCCGAAAACCACAAAAAAGGGATTGACTTGTGGTGCGGCTCCCTGGCAATGGCGCGGGTGAGGACAAGCCATCGGGGTGGCAGAGTTTCAGGGAAGTTATCGGCAGATTACTGCCGATGCCGGATAATAAACAAAGCCGTGATTTAAGCGAGCAGACGTTTCTTTTTGATTCCACTTTATAATTTTCAAAACAGCATGAATACTGCCCTTACGACCAGAATATCCTGCGTTTTTACATTTTTGGTAATTCAATTAGCTGCAACGCTTCTATCTATAACTTCGGGTTCGGCCCAGGTTATAGCAACGGCGGATTTGTTTGGAAATTCGTACGCCGCATTTGAGCAAATGCGCTCGCCAAAAGGTGTTTACCTGGACCGACTTCGGTTCGATGGAAATAAAACGGGCATTCCGGTTTCGGTTTCTAATTCCGGCATGGGCATGGTCGCGCTTTGCATTGCCGCGCAAAAAGGCTGGATTACCGATGCCGACGCCAAAGCCAAGATTACCCAAACCCTGAATACCCTGATGAACAAGACCGCCGGGTTTCGATTGGACCGGAATGCTTCGGGATTTCCCCGGCATTTTGTGGACCCCGTGACGGGCGCCAACGCTAGTTCGGAGTACAGCACCGTGGATGCCGCGCTAATGGTTTGCGGGGCAATGTTCGCCAAAAAGAAATACCCCACGGATGCTAACATCGTGCGGCTGGCCGATGGCATGTATAATTCCGTTAATTGGTCGAAAGCCATTGCGAATGCGAATACGGGCACTATTTATCTGGAAATGGACCAGGCCGGCAATGGCGTACCGGGTGCGGTGGTAAACTCCTGGTCGGAATACATGCTGGTCGCCTATTTCGCTTATCGGGCGGCCAACGGGGCCAATAATGCCTCTGCTCAGCTGTGGAATAAATTCTACACCAACCCAAATAGTGCAGACGTTACCAAAAGGGTTTATTTCACCGAGGCCCTGTTGTCGGATGGCACCTTTCTCTCGCACTTCATTACCCAATTCTGCTACTATTTAAATACCACTTTTATCAACAGCCCCGCCTACGGCACGTACCTGGTCAATGCTAAAAACGCGGACAAACTGTGGTTTTCGAAATCAGGCCCGCGAGCCAGCTACGAGTGGGGATTGGGTGCCGGAGCGTCGAACCTGCCGGGTGGCTACCACGCCGACCGAATTGATGAAAACAGCACCCGCATTGTTTCTCCCCACATTATCGCGGGATTCCGCCCGGTGAATGCGGGTTCAATTGCCGACCTGACCAATATGTCGGCCAACGTACCGAGAAGCATTTATACCCTACCCGGCACTACCCGCCGAATCCTGTGGCGCTACAGCCTGACCGATACTAACTGGAGGGCGCAGGACCTGCAAGGCGTGGATTTCGCCACCATGCTATTCGGGTTGGCGGCTAATAACCTCGGGACGAGCTTCTTCAAAAACTACAACAACTTTAATATCGGAACCTTCAACTTCGTGGCGGCGGCCAGACCGGCCCTGTTGGCAACCAACGAGAAGAACAGTAGCCGGAAAGTTTCCGTCTACCCAACCCTTACTTCTGACTTCGTTTACGTGGACGGCACCGGTGTTGAATCATCTAATGGCATCATAAGGCTGACCAATACCGCAGGACAATTGGTCTATTCCTCTGCCATTGATACGCAGGCCGTGCAAACAATTAACGTATCGGAATTACGCGCCGGATTATACTTTTTGCACGTCACTTCTGATAGCGGAAACAGCGTTTCTAAAATCATCGTGAAATAAATGAGATGCTGTGGAAAA
>JAYSZD010000121.1:0-2168 GCA_043738185.1 Hymenobacter sp.
ATTTGTATACCCAAGCATTGGCGGCTCCCGTGCTCACCAGTGCGGCTCAGGCCGCCGTTCGGCCCGACTTCGTACTCTTGCTGGAACAGCAGCGGGGCCACGCCCGGTTTCTGCGCGACAACTTTTCGCTTGCCGGACTGACGCCACCTGCCGCCCCCAGCTTCGACTTCAGTGGCCGCCGAAACAACCCGGCCAATCCGGTGCTGTTTCCCGAGGTGCTTAGCGACTACGCAGCTTTCCTGCAGCTGGCCCAGCAGCTGGAGGACGCCAGCGCCAGCATTTACCTCGGCCAAATGCCCTTCCTCACCACTGACAAGGCGCTGTTTGATGCCGTGTTTCGCATGCAGCTGGTGGAAGCCCGCCATGCGTCGCACCTGCGCACCCTGCGGCGCACGGCCGCCCCGGCCATTGCGGTGAAAAGCTGGCCCAGCACCGCCGACCCCGCTCCTACTGCTCCGGTGCTGATTCCTGGCTCTGGCAACGGCGCCGTTCCCGTATCCATTTATACCTTCGAAGCCAACGAGCGGCAGATTTCGGCTGGCACCACGGTGGTGCCCTTTCCCACCATCCTCACCGGGCTCAACGCGGTGCAGGCCAGGTCGTTTGCTGAGGCTTTCGACGAGCCGCTGCCGACGCTTCAGGCAACGGCGCTGCTTGCCGTTTTTGGCTAGGGATACAAGATTTTGTTCTTATTTCGAAAGGAGTGGCTCAGGCTGCTCCTTTTGCGTATCCGGCCTACTGCGGCAGTTGTATTCCGGGGGCGCCGCTTGCGTAGTTCTTGTATTATACTGTATATTTATTAACAGTTAGTCGCCGATATCCTGTCGCGGGAAGTGTCGGCTAACGCTACTCATTTTCTTCTTTTCGTATTCCTGACGCTATGCTAGACTACGTAAAAATGATTCTGCTGAAAGTCAGTTTCAACAAGGTGCTGTTCGAAAAGGAACTCCGCAAATCCCTCAAAATACTCAGTCCAGCGGAAGTACCCGACTTTCGGGTGTGGTGCTACCGGCAATTTGCGCGCATTTACCGGCGCGTACTAGGGCGCGTATTCGGCAGTATCGACAACTCGACCTTTAAGCTCGATATCGGGTAGTGCAGCTGCTGTCCAGACGACGAGCTATTCGTTGCTGAGCACGAATTTGACGTTGCGTTTCAGCCCCTCGTAGCCCGTGCGCTTCACAGCAGACTGGCGGAACAGCTCCGTGAATAATTCGTGGGTGATTTCGCGCCAGTCGCCGGGTGTCAGGTCTTTCAGGCTGGGGTGCGCCTGGAACTGCGGCTCATTGTGCGGTTTCGAGAAGCGGTTCCACGGGCACACGTCCTGGCAGATGTCGCAGCCAAAAATCCAACTCCCAAACTGCCCGGCTACTTCGGTTGGAATCTGGTCCTTCAGCTCAATGGTGAAGTAGCTGATGCACTTGCTGCCGTCCACCACGTAGGGCTCGGTGATGGCCTGCGTGGGGCAGGCGTCCACGCACTTGGTGCAGGTGCCGCAGTAGTCACGGATGGGGCCGTCGGCGGGCAATTCCACGTCCACAATCAGCTCGGCGATGAAGTAGAACGAGCCAGCGCCGGGCGTTATCAGATTCGAGTTTCTGCCCACCCAGCCGAGGCCGCTTTTTTTGGCCCAGGCCTTGTCGAGCACCGGTGCGGAGTCCACGAAGCAACGGCCGCCAATCTGGCCTATTTCGGCTTCCATATCGGCCAGCAGCGTTTTCAGCTTGTCTTTGATGACGAAGTGATAGTCGCGGCCGTAGGCATATTTGCTGATTTTGAGGGTATTATCAACCTGCTGGTCTTCCGGTGCGGGGTAGTAGTTGAGCAGCAGCGAAATCACCGATTTGGCGCCGGCTACCAGCAGGCGCGGGTCGAGGCGCTTATCGAAATGGTTTTCCATGTAGCCCATCTTGCCATTCATGCGTCTGGTCAGCCAGGTTTCGAGGCGCGGCGCTTCCTCCTCCAGGAACTCGGCCTTCGAAATGCCGCAGGCCATAAAGCCCAGCTCCGCCGCGCGGCGCTTAATAAAAGGGGCCCATTGGGACTGGGAAAGCATGGGCAAAGGAGAAACTGAGGTGCAAAGAAACAGGAAACGCGCCGCTGTGAGCGGCGCGTTCCGTTAGGGGTGTAGCGCGGACTTTGTAGTCCGCGTTGGCTCCATTCATTCG
>JAYSZD010000122.1:0-5323 GCA_043738185.1 Hymenobacter sp.
CGTGAAGACACGTGGCACGTGGTTCAAAAAGCCGAAATTGCGCTGCGTTAGGCGGCCGATGGACCGTAAAGGAGCGTCATGCCGAGCGTAGTCGAGGCATGACGCTCCCATTCTGTGCAGTGGTAAGACCTGAAGAGCCTTCTATGTGGTTCTGTTCCCTGATTTATGCTTCTAATTGAAATCATATTGGTTCTAGCGCTGGTGGCCTGGCAGGCGTATGTGTTCTGGCACAACCGCCAGCTCACCAGCCGGGTGCAGGCCATGTACCCCGCCGCGGGCGCGGTGGCGGTGCAGCCCATTACCTATACCGCGGCGCAGCCGGAGAAAAACTTCGCGGTGCAGTACGATGCCCTTATCACCCGCGACGCCTCGCCGGAGTTTGGGCAAATCATTGCCGACACCAACGAGTACCTGCTCAACAACCGCGGCGCGGCGGCTGACTTCGGCATCCTGAAAGATATTTCGGAGCGCCACGCCGAAGCGTTGGACGAGGAGATTCAGGCCCAGATTGCCACCCCGCTGTACCTGGGGTTGCTGGGCACGTTCACGGGGGCTATTCTGGGCCTGGTGTCGTTGGTGGGTAATCCTTTTGCCGACGTGGCGGCCGACCCGGCTCTGGACACGTCGTTTAGCAATACCGACGTGCAGCATTTCCTTGGCGGGGTGCTCATCGCCATGATTGGCAGCTTGTTTGGCCTGGCGTTTACGCTGGCCGGCAACCAGCTGCTGAAGCAGGCTCGCGCCGCGCGCGACCGCAACAAAAACGCCTACTACACCTACCTGCAAAAGGCCCTGCTGCCCAAGCTGAACTCCGACATGCAGGCGGGCATGGCAAACCTGAAATCGGTGCTTGACACGTTCAATACTGACTTTTTTAGCCAGATTCAGAACGACTTTTTCAGCAAAATCCACGAGTTTACGCCGCTCATTGCCAGCATTACGGAGAACGTGAGCGTGCAGAAGCGCTTCCTTGAGCAGCTGGAAAAAATCGGGTATTCGGAGCTGGCCAATGCCACCATCAAGGTGTTTGACAGAGTGGATGAAAGCGCTCAGACTTTCGAGAAATTCCTGGGCTACCAGCAGGCCCTGAATACCACCGTGACGCACAGCAACGAGGCGGCCCAGACCATTGGCGCCTTGCTCAATCGGCTCACGGCCCTGGAGCAGGGCCTGACCAGTGTGCCGCAATACCTCCAGCAGCACGACGATGCCCTGCGCCAGCAGGTGGCTTTCTTCAGCCAGCACGGCAAGCTCCTGGCCGATTTGGGTGCCCAGGTGCGCCAGGGCGTGAGCGAGGGCGTGCACCGCATGGACCAGGAGCTCGACGGCCGCCTGCGGGAGCTGCAGCAGGAAGCTACCGAGGCCCACGAGCAGTGGCAGCGCCACTTCCGCGAGCTGAACCACAACAACGTGTACCAGAAAATCACGGAGTACCTCAACCCGTTCACCCAGCTGCCCGCGCAGCAGCAGCAGCTGAACGTGCTACAGGAACGCCAGGCCGCGCTGGCCGCCCAGGCCATGCAGCGCATGGAAGCCCGCCTGCTGGCCGATGCCCAGCTTCAGCAGCAGTTGCTACAGCAAGTGGACCGTACCAACAAAGTGCTGGAAGAAATCACCCGGCCCAACTGGTTCCAGCGCACCGTGCTGGGCAAGAAGTAGGGGTTCACCTCACCCCCGGCCCCTATCCCGCAGAGAGGGGAGTCTGGTGTAATTAAGCCAGCTTTCGTTGAGGCAGCCCAATCTGTGAAATCAGTACAATCCGTTTAAATCAGTGATATGAAAGAGAGCAAGGACTTCTTCTGGCCCAGCTATGTGGACCTTATGACGGCCTTGTTCCTGACCATGCTCGTGCTGTTCGTGCTCAGCTTCAAGCGCTTTAAAGACAAGGAAGTGAGCCTGCAAATTGCCAACAAACAGCTCAACGTGCAGCTGCAGGAAAAGCGTAAGCTTGACGAGATAAAGGCGGCCCTGAAGCGGCTGGAAAGCGACTACTTCATCTACAACCAGCGCTACAAGCGCTACGAGCTGAACTTCCCGGTCACGTTTGCCCCCCAAAGCGCGGTGCTGCCCGCCAATGCCCAAACGCCGCTGGTGAAGGCCGGCCGGTTCCTGCTCAACCAGATGAAGGCCCTGGAAACCAACGACAACGTGCAGTACCTCATTGTGGTGGAAGGCCGGGCCGCCAAAGACCTGCGCTACCCGGCTTCCGACCCGCGCAACCTCGACGGGCCCGCCGTGCGCCAGCTCAGCTACAGCCGCGCCCTGGCCGTAATCCGGCTGTGGGAGCAGGCCGGCCTGCGCTTCCCCAGCAACCTGGAAGTGGTGGCGGCGGGCAGCGGCTTCCGGGGCGTGGGCCGCTACGTGGGCGCCCAGGAAGGCCTCAATAAGCGCTTTATTATCCAGGTTCAGCCCAAGATTGGCTCCATAGGGAAGTAGCGAATCGGGGGCTCTCTGGGAGCAACATTCAGCAAGCAAAAGCCCCAACTCGAAAGTGAGTTGGGGCTTTTTGCTTGGAAACCAAGGCCGGCGCACTGTGTCGGCAAAAGGGAAGCTAGTTGCGGCGGTTCACGCAGTTCAAATCCTCAAACGCCTGTTTCAGGCGCGTGACGAAGGTTTCTTCGCCCTTGCGCAGCCACACGCGCGGGTCGTAGTACTTCTTGTTGGGCGAGTCGGCGCCGCCGGGGTTGCCGATTTGGCCCTGCAGGAAGGCTTCGTTCTTCACGTAATAGTCCTTGATGCCTTCCCACAGCGCCCACTGCATGTCGGTGTCGATGTTCATCTTGATGGCACCGTAGCTCAGGGCCTCGCGGATTTCGGCCTGGCTGGAGCCCGAGCCGCCGTGGAACACGAAGTCGACGGGCTGGGGACCGGTGCCGAAATGCTCCTGCACGTAAAGCTGCGAGTTGTGCAGGATTTTGGGCTCCAGCTTCACGTTGCCGGGCTTGTACACGCCGTGCACGTTGCCGAACGCCGCCGCGATGGTGAAGCGCGGGCTCACCTGGCTCAGCTCCTTGTAGGCGTACGCCACTTCCGAAGGCTGGGTGTAGAGCTTGCTCGATTCCACGTCGGAATTGTCCACGCCGTCTTCTTCGCCGCCAGTCACGCCGAGCTCGATTTCGAGCGTCATTCCGATTTTGGCCATGCGCTCCAGATAGCGCTTGCAAACTTCGATGTTCTCCTCAATCGGCTCTTCCGACAGGTCGAGCATGTGCGAGCTGTAGAGCGGCTGGCCGTGCGTCTGGAAGTATTTTTCGCCGGCGTCGAGCAGGCCGTCAATCCAGGGCAGGAGTTTTTTGGCGGCGTGGTCGGTGTGCAGCACCACGGGTACGTCGTACAATTCGGCCATCAGGTGCACGTGGTGGGCACCCGAAATGGCGCCGGCAATGCTGGCGCGCTGGCCGTCGTTGCTCACCGACTTGCCGGCGTAGAACTGGGCGCCGCCGTTCGAAAACTGAATCATCACCGGCGAGTTCACGGCTTTGGCAGTTTCCAGCACGGCGTTCACGGTGTTGGTGCCCGTCACGTTCACGGCCGGCAGGGCAAAGGCGTTGGCCTTGGCAAATTGAAACAAGCGCTGTACTTCGTCGCCGTGCAGGACGCCCGCCCGCAGGCCGGTAAGGGATTGGTCAGCCATAATATGTGGTTGTGCGGCAGCGCCGCGGTGAAAGGGAAAAGGAGTCGGTAACGGGGCACCCAGGCCGGGCCCCCGAACAGCAAAGAACGGTTGGCGCTGCCCAACCTAAAAATTCCGGCAGCAAGGAATAGAAAATCAACGGCCTATCGGGTGCCTTTGTCGTTCTTTTCGAAAAAAAGCCAGGCACAAAAAAGAGGCTGACCGTTGCAGCGGTCAGCCTCACTCTTCACTCCACTTCACACTCCCACTTTCTCTAATCGGCGGTCATCGTCTTCGATTGCCGGTACACGCCGTAACTATTGGTTACCTGCAATTGGTACAGGTAGTTGCCGGGGGGCAGTCCCAGGCCACTCAGGTTTAAGCCGATGGTGTGCGCGCCCGCCGTCATGCTTTTGCGGGCGATGCCCGCCATTTTGCGTCCTGCCGCGTCAAACAGGTCCAGCTTCACGTCGCCGCCGTGGGCCAGGGCAAACGGTACGGTGGTTTCCCCAACGTACGGGTTGGGGTAGTTCTGGCTCAGGATAAATTGTTCGCCGGTTTCCCGGTCCAGCCCGCGCGGGTTTCGGGTTGGGTATGCCACCACCACATCGGGGGTTACGGAACAACCCGTTGCCATCTCCGCCAAAAACTGCGGCGTGGGCTGCACGCCCAAACCCACAGCATCTGATTGCTGTCCGGTTCCGGGCGCTACACCCCGCGAATCATTTGGAGCAGTAGGAGAGGGCACGAGCAAAGGGAGTTGAAAAAACGGGTGTCAGCTGAATTGAAAAGTCGTGGGCCCGGCCGCAAGTAGTATCGGCTACTAAGGCAATGCGGATAGAGAACTGATTATATTCCAAATATCAATATTCTAGTGTTAAAAACCTAGTGCTATTTTGGTGATTGAGTCAAAAATCTCGGTAAGCGTTAGTGACTTCACTACTAAGGTTGAAGTGGGCTGCTGCAATCGGAAAATATTGAGGGCGACCAAACCTTCCCGTGCCAAAAGCTAATGGAGTGCGAGTTAACCACGCTTCAACCTCAACTATTGTGCGGGTTGTACGTTTAACTTTGCCGTAATCCAAATCCTCTACATGCAAGAGTATAGTCCGTCTGTCGCCTCCGCGTTGCCCCGGCTACCCAAGTCCCCCACTGGTATTGAAGGGCTCGATGAAATTACTGAAGGTGGCCTGCCGGAGGGCCGCCCCACGCTGATTTGCGGCAGCGCCGGCTGCGGCAAAACCCTGATGGGTATCGAGTTTCTGGTGCGCGGCATTCAGGACTACAATGAGCCGGGCGTGCTCATGGCTTTTGAGGAAACCGCGTCGGAGTTGGCGGCCAACGTGGCCTCGCTGGGTTTCGACCTGCCGGAGCTGCAGGCCCGCAAAATGCTGCGCGTCGACCATGTGCACGTCGACCGGTCCGAAATTGAAGAAACCGGCGAGTACGACCTGGAAGGCTTGTTCATCCGCCTGGGCCACGCTATCGACTCCATCGGGGCCAAGCGCGTGGTGCTCGACACCATTGAGGCCTTGTTTTCGGGCTTCCCCAACCAGGGCGTACTGCGCTCGGAAATCCGGCGCCTGTTTCGCTGGCTGAAGGACAAGGGCGTGACCACCGTTATCACGGCCGAGCGCGGCGACGGCACCCTCACCCGGCAGGGGCTGGAGGAGTACGTGTCGGACTGCGTGATTCTGCTCGACAACCGGG
>JAYSZD010000123.1:0-2164 GCA_043738185.1 Hymenobacter sp.
ACTGCTGCTCTGCCTGTTCGCGTTTTTGGCTGGCTTTATCGATTCCATTGTGGGTGGCGGGGGCCTGATTCAGCTGCCGGCCATGCTGGTGCTGCTGCCGGGCGTGCCCGTGCCCACGGTGCTGGGCACCAGCAAAGTGGCGGGCTTGTCGGGCACGGCAGTAGCCCTGCAGCGCTACCTGAGCGGCCCGGAGAAGCTGGACATTCGCTGGCGCACGGTGGCTATCACGGCGCTGGTGGCGGGCGGATTTGCGCTGCTGGGCTCGCGGGCGGTGAGCCTGCTGCACAAGGAGGCCGTGCGGCCGCTGGTACTAGGCTTACTGGTATTGATGGCCGTTTATACCTCCTGGCGCAAGGACTTTGGTAGCCTGCACGCGCCAAAACTCAAAGGAAACCGTGAAATTCTGGTTGGCGTAGTACTAGGCGCGGCCATCGGTTTCTACGATGGTTTTTTTGGTCCGGGCACGGGCAGCTTATTGCTTTTTGCCTTTGTGGGGCTGTTTGGCTACGATTTTATCGCGGCTTCGGCTTCGGCCAAGCTGGTGAACGTGGCCACCAATGCCGTCAGCCTCGCCTACTTTGCCAGCACTGGGCATGTGCTTTACAAAGTAGCGTTGCCCATGGCAGCCTGCAACATGCTGGGCTCCCAGCTAGGCGCGCGCATGGCGCAGCGGCACGGCACCGGCTTTGTGCGGGTGCTGTTTCTGCTGGTAGTCAGTGCTTTTATCCTGAAGCTGGGCTGGGATACGTTCGGGGCGTAATGGCGTAGCCATTCATTCCTCATAGCTTCACTCCCACCGTGAGGAAGTAGCTGCGGCCGTCGGAAGGCAGAATACCGGGGCCGGGATAGCCGGTGGCACGGCGCGTGAAATAACGCGCGTCGAGCAGGTTATTGATGCTGCCTTCGAGCTTGAGCCAGCGGTGTTCCCACGATACGGAGGCATCAAAAACTTGATACGCGGGTATCGGGCCGGTGATGGCCGAGGGGGTGTTCGTCGCCGGGTCGTTGGTGGCGTCGGCAAATTGCTGCGAGAGGTACAGGAACTGCAGCGAGGCCTTAACAGGGCCGTAACCGACGCGAGTGCCGGTTTTCAGGTTTACGGCGGGCACGAACTCGACTTCATTGCCTTCCACCTTTGGCACCACACTTTTCAGGTACCGGCTCTGAATCAGGGCCACGTTGCCGAAGGCCGACCATTGCCAGCGCGGGGCGGCCGAGGTGGTGGCCGGGTCCGGCCGCCGGAGCAGTTCGGCTTCGCCATAGGCTTCGAGGCCCACTATCAGCGCCTGGCCCACGTTCAGACGGTAGCGAAACGAGTTGTCAAAAGCATCGTAGAGGGTAACTTCGCCAATACGGTTGTTATAGTTCAGCGCAAATAGGCTGACGTCGTAGGTGAGCACGCCGGGCTTTTCGCCACGCACGCCCAGGTCAGCCGAAAAGCCGGTTTCGTCCTGCAAATCAGGGTCGATGAGGGACGAAGGATTCACAATCTGCATGTCGCTGAACGTGATGGAGCGGTAATTCTGCGAAAGGTTGGCGTAGAGTTCGCGCTGCTCGTTCGGCTTGTAGCTTACGCCCAGGCCGCCGAGCAGGAAGCCGCGCTTGCTGAGGCGGTGCTCGTCCTGCCGGACGATTTGGCTGATGTTGCCGGCCAGGTCCCGGAACACGGCATCGAGTACGCCGTCGGCCTGGGTGCGGATGTACTCGTAGCGCAGGCCCGGCGTGATGGAAACTTTATCGCTCAGGTAAAAGATATTTTCGGCGAACACGGCCACGTTCTGGTTGGGAAACCGGTAGTCGGAATAGTTGCGGGTACTCGAAAGCTTGTCCGGCTCCACGAAGCGAAAATCGGCCCCGCGCCCGGCTGGCCCGAAGCCCTGGATGCTGTGCGTGGTGCCGCGGTAGAGGCGTGTGCCCAGCAGTAGCACGCCATCGTGCTCGGCCAGCTGGTAGCGGTTCAGGAAACGGGCTTCGAGGCCATAGTTGCGGAAAGTGCCGTCAATCAGGTCGCGACCGATATAGTCCTCGTCGGGCCGGCTCACCACGTTGGGGCGGAATCCCAACGACTTACGCGAGGCCACCAGCCCAAATCCAATCAGGTTGATGTTGGACTTGGCATTAAGTTTCCAGTCGGCGTTCACGTTAAACAGGTTCCAGTCGACGG
>JAYSZD010000124.1:0-5310 GCA_043738185.1 Hymenobacter sp.
CTTCATGTCCCGGTCATTGATAGTGATATTCCCTTGCCCGGCCTGCATGTAGATGCGGGCCACCGAGGTTTTTCTTCTACCAGAGGTGTTGGTAATTGCCATTAGTGGAAAAATTAAAGAACGTAAGCCGTTGTGGCTTACAGGTTTTTGAGTTCGATAGCAACGGGCTGCTGCGCCTCGTGCGGGTGCTCCATGCCAGCGTACACGTACAAGTTGCGGTACTGGGCCGAGCCGAGCTTGTTGCCTTGCAGCATGCCTTTCACGGCGTGCTCGATAACACGACGGGAGTCGCGCTCCATCTGCTCGCGCACGGTGCGACGCTTCTGGCCGCCAGGGTAGCCCGAGTGGGTGATGTAGACCTTCTCGGTCATTTTCTTGCCCGTTACGCGCAGGTTGTCGGCGTTGAGGACGATGACGTTGTCACCGCAGTCCGAATTGGGCGTAAACGAAGGCTTGTGCTTGCCACGCAGAATGTTGGCAATCTGCGAGCAAACGCGGCCCAGCGGGGCTACGCTGGCGTCTACGATAACCCAGCTCTTCTGGGCGTTGGCCTTATTGACGTGGGTCGTCTTGAAGCTCAGGTGGTCCATGAGTCGAAAAAAAGGTATGCTAAACTATTGAATAAGAGTTCGAAGCCGCCACGGCTCCGGGAAAAACGGACACAAAGGTACTGATTTATCGGGAAATAGCCAAGTGCGGCGGAGTAGTTTTCTGAACTGCTGCCTGGTTTGTAGCACTGCAGGCGCGGGCCAAGCATTGCTCAAGTGAGCAAAAGTGTACTTTTAAGCTCCATTTTTGCCTGTATGACCTTGCTCGAAGCCCGTTCAGATTCTGCCGTTGCTGACCACCGGGCTCGGTGGCTGCTCGCTGGTTTGCTGCTATTATCCGTCGCCGTGGCCTTCGTTACCACGAATACCTACGATTCCGGCGATAGCATCAAACATTACCTGTTTGCCCGGTACGCCCCCCAGCATCCCCTGAATTACCTTAATTCCTGGGCCAAGCCGCTGTTCACGCTCCTGGCATCGGGGCCGGCGCAAGCCGGATTTATGGGCATGAAGCTGTTTCAATGCGGCGTGGTGGCGCTCTCGGCTTGGCTGGCTTACGTGGTGGCGCGGGCTCTGCGGCTGCCCGCGCCCGAGCTGGTGATAGTGTTTGCCTACGCGGCGCCCGACTATTTCATCATCCAGTTTTCCGGGCTCACTGAGCCGCTTTTCGGGCTGGTGCTGGTGGGCGCGGTGGCGCTGGCCATGACGAACCGGCCGGGCTGGTCGGCCGCTTTGATTTCCTGGCTGCCATTTGTGCGGTCCGAAGGCTTTATTCTGATTGGACTGTGGGTGATATACCTCGCGTGGCGGCGGCAGTGGCGCTTTTTGCCGCTGCTGGTGCTGGGCTACGTACTGTTCAGCGCGGTGGGCGCGGTGGTGCTGAATGAGCCGGGCTGGGTGTTCGGCCGCAATCCCTACGCGACTGTATCCGTGTATGGCCACGGTAACTGGGGGCATTTTGTGTTCAGCCTGCCGGGCCTCTTGGGTTGGGTGCTACTGCTGCTGGCCCTGGTTGGAGGCGTGCGCATGCTCCGCGACTGCCTGCGCCCCGCGCCCCGCCAGCGGTCCTTGTTCAGCGCGGAATTGCTCCTGATTTACGGCAGCATCACGGTGTTTATTGCCGCGCACACCATTTTCTGGGCGCTGGGACTGTTCTACTCCTTTGGCCTGACGCGCGTGCTTACCGTGACTACGCCGCTTTTTGCCCTAGTGGCCCTCAACGGCCTATCCTGGCTGACCACGGGCGCCCACCGGCCCACCACGCAGCGCCGGATTCGGTGGGCCGTGGTGGCGGCCGTGGTGCTCTTCCCGTTTCTGGGCACGCGGCAGGGGTTCCGGTGGCAGCGCGATTTCACCCGCCCGCCCGACCAGGAACTGGCGCACAACGCCGCTGACTGGATACGCAAAACTTACGGCCAGGGCGCTCGGCCACTGGCTTACGACTTTCCCTACGTGGCCTTAGCCACGCAGCACGATTTTTTTGACACCCAGGCCCGGCCCTACCTGAGCATTCGCAACGTGAGCCAGACGGCGACGCTGGCCGTGGGCACCCTCGTGGTATGGGACAATTGGTACGCCCGTACCGAAAGTAACGTACCGCTGTCCCAGCTTCGGGACGATACCCGGTTCCGGGAACGTTGGGCCGGGGCGCAACCGCGCAACCGCTCGCGCCCCGAACGCGACACCACCCGCATCATTATTTTCGAGCGGGTGCGATAATGGCCGTTTACTGGTTTTGACGCAGGGCTTCCACCAACACCCGGAAATCTTTGGGGTAAGGCGCTTCCACAGAAATTTCCTCGCCGTTCAGGCCCGAAAACTGGAGCTGCATGGCGTGCAGGGCAAAGCGCTTGATAAACGGCTGCTCTTCCTCACCCTGCTTCAGGTTGAACTTCTTCTTGAGCGTCGACAGGAAAAAATTCTCGCCGCCGTACAGCGTATCGCCCACAATGGGCGCCTGCAAGTACATGAGATGCAGGCGAATCTGGTGCATGCGGCCGGTAACTGGCTCGCAAAGCAGGAGCGAGTGGCGGGTGAAGTTTTCGAGCGTGGTGAAGTGGGTTTCGGCCGCCTTGCCCTTGTAGGCGAGTCGTGCCTTGCCGCGTGTCGTGTTTTCGATGCTGCGCTCCACCACTTCGTCTTTGAACTGCGGCGTGCCCCACACCACGGCATGGTACTGCTTTTTCACCTCCCGGTTCTCGAACTGCATGGCGAGGTGGCGGTACGCCTCCGGCGTTTTGGCAAAAGCCAGCGCGCCGCTGGTTTCGCGGTCAAGGCGGTGCGCGGCCTGGATATCGTCGTAGTTCTGGCGCGCCAGGCGCAGCATGTTGGGCGCGCCGCCCACCCGCTCGTCGAGCGTGGCCAGGAACGGCGGCTTGTTGACGACGAGGTAGTCGTCGTTTTCGAAAATAACGAGGTCGGAGAAATCGGGAAGCTTCATAGGAAGCCCCAAAGGTAGCCGGTATGGGGTTGGGGCGCGGCTGAACCGGCACTTCAACCGGGTTGGTTCGGCGGTATCAGCCCGCGTTTTTGGGCTTGCTCAGCTTGAATTCGAGCGTGGTGCCCTCGCCGATGGTGCTTTTTACGCGGATGTTGGATTTGTGCGCCTCCACGATGTGCTTGCTGATGGACAGCCCCAGGCCCGAGCCGCCGGAGTTGCGGGAGCGGCTTTTGTCGATGCGGTAGAAACGCTCAAAAATGCGCGCCTGGTGTTCGGGCGCGATGCCGGCGCCGTCGTCGCGCACGGCAATGCGCACCGCGCGGCCGGTTTCGGTGAGGGCCACCACCACGCGGCCGTGGTCGCGGCCGTACTTGATGGCGTTGTCAATCAGGTTCACCAAAACCTGACGAATGCGGTTGCGGTCGGCAACCACTGAAACTTCGGTTTCGCTCAGCGTGGGCGGAAACAGTTCGAGGGCGGTGCCGCGGTGGGCCGCCTGCTGTTCCAGCAGCTCAAAAATTTCGTGCACCAACGCCACGAGGTCGAACCGTTGGCGCCGCATGCGCACCACGCCCTTTTCGAGCTGGGCAATGGTAATCAGGTCCTGCACCAGCTCGTCCAGGGTGTCGAGGCTGGTGGCTGCTTTGCTGAGAAACTTGCGGCGGGTGACGGGGTCGATATCATCCTCTTCGTCGTCAAGAATGGTGTGTACAAAGCCTTGGGCGGCAAAAAGCGGGGTTTTGAGCTCGTGCGACACATCAGCCAGAAACTCGCGCCGCAGTGCTTGCAGCCGCACCAGCTCATCCAGCTCCTGCTGGCGGCGTTCAGCCATGAGCAGAATTTCGTCGCGCACGCGCTTCACCGGCTCCGGCCGGAACAGGAACTTGTTGCTCAGCTGCTTGAATTCCTTGCGTTTAATGTGCTCCAGGCCAGCATAAATCCCATTGATTTCCCTGAAAATCAAGGCCTCAAACGACAGGTAAACCAACAGGAAGCACGCCGCTACCGTGATGCCCGCCGCCAAAAAAGCCTCCCGAAACGGCAGCGCCGGGCCAAAATGCGCGTAAGCCGTGAGCACGCCCGCCACCAGCAGCGAAATGAGAAGGGCAATGGTGCGGGAGGATAGGTTCATCTACGATGATGTGCGGAGTGTGAAAAATGTGGGAAATGTAAAAATACGCTGCTTCACCGGGCGTACAATTTCCGCACTTTCCATATTTCGCACATTGAAATTTAGTCGGCGTTAAACTTATAGCCCACGCCCTTAATGGTTTGGATGTGGTGGTCGCCGACTTTCTCGCGCACTTTGCGCACGTGCACGTCCACGGTGCGGGCCAGCACGAATACGTCGTTGCCCCAGATGTTCTGCAACAATTCCTCGCGGTTGAATACCTTATGGGGCGAGGCAGCCAGGAAGGCCAGCAGCTCAAATTCTTTTTTGGGCAAGGTGATTTTTTTGCCGTCCTGGTACACCGCAAAGCCCGTCCGGTCGATGCGCAAGCCGTTGATGTCGATGGCATCAATGGTGGCGTGAGGGTCCTGGTCGCGGCGCTTCACGGCAGCCAAGCGGCCAAGCAGGGCGCGCGGCTTGATGGGTTTGGCAATAAAGTCGTCGGCCCCCGCCTCGAACGCGGCCACCTCAGAAAATTCCTCGGCCCGCGCAGTCAGGAACAGAATGTACGTTTCCTTGAACTTGGGCTGCTCGCGCAGGAGCCGGCACGTGGCAATGCCATCGAGGTTGGGCATCATCACGTCGAGCAGGATAATGTCGGGGTTGAACGTAGCGGCGACTTCGAGGGCGATGCGGCCGTCGCTGGCCGAGGCCGTGCGGTACCCTTCCTTTTTCAGGTTAAATTCCAGCAGCTCAACGATATCCGGGTCGTCGTCCACAACCAGAATCTTGTACACGGGCGTTTGGGGAGTAGTCACGGCGTCGGGGCTTAGGTGAAGCAAGGCATTGCGGCTGCAAAAGTACCGCTTGCCAGGCCGCCGCCTGTGTTACGATTGTGTGACCTGCCGCCGCGAATCAAGCCAAGCCAGCCGCCGCTATTGCGCGCCTCAGCGCGGTGAGTTTCGCTGGCGAACCGTGTTCAGCGGCCACTTCAGGCCCTGGTATTTCATCATGTCCACCTTCACCGTTCCCACAAACATTTCGGCCTGGAACAGCACCGGAATCTTGTTTCGGTCGTCGGAGAGGTACACGGAAATAGCGTTTTCGCCCCGAAACAGCTTGTTACTGGGCATTTTGGGCACCAGCTTGAACGTGTGGACGTCGCCGGCTATGGTCTCCACAATCTGGCGGCCCTTGTACGTGACTTCCAA
>JAYSZD010000125.1:0-5307 GCA_043738185.1 Hymenobacter sp.
ACCCGCTCATTATCTGAAAACTTGGAGTGGTACACCCCCAGCCGCGAGCCAAATACGCGCATCAGGCGCGTCACAATTTGGGCGGTGAGGGCAATTTCGGGCAGCAGGTACAGCACCTGCCCGCCGCTTTCCAGCGCCTTGCGAATCAGGTCGATGTAAATCTCGGTTTTGCCGGCGCCGGTCACGCCGTGCAGCAGCGTGATTTCCCGCTCCCCAAAATGGGCCATTATCTCGTCCCGCGCCGTGGTTTGGGCCTCGGTGAGGGTAAAATGCAGCTGCGCCGTGGGTTCGTCTTCCAGCGGAAAGCGCGATACAATCACGTCAAACTGCTCCAGCACGCCATTTTTGATGAGCGTGTTCACCGCCGAAGCCGAGAGGTGCGGACTGCTGGTCAGGTAAGGTTTTTCGATGCCGTTTTGATTGGAGTACTCGTTTTGGTGCACCGGCACGCGCTGTAGGTACTTCAGCAGCACGTCCAGCTGCTTGGGCTTGCTGGCGAGGCTGTTGAACAGCTGCTCGATGGAAGCCTCCGATATAAAATGATGCGCCAGCCGGACTTTCTTCACCACTTTGGGCGAGTATTTATCGGCCGTGTGCTCAAAGAGAAAAATAACCTCCTTGTGCATCAGCGACTTTATCACCTTATGAAAAGAGGTGATGCCCAGCAGGTCGCCCACTTCGGTAAAGGTCAGGGCTTTGCCGTCTTCGGTGGTGCCCAGGGCATTCACAATCACTTCTTCCTGCGTGCTGAGCGGGTACTCGTTTTCCTCGCGGGAAAAGCGCGGGTGCAGCTGAATCCGGGATTCCGAGCTGAGCTTGAGTGCCGAGGGCAGGGCCGCGTTTATCACCTCGCCAATGGTGCACATGTAGTAGTCGGCCATCCAGCGAAACAGCTTAAGCTGCGGCTGCGTCACCACGGGCGCATCGTCAATAAATTCGAGAATGTACTTGGCCTGGTATTCCTTGGGCGCCTGCTCGTGCACGGCGGCCACAATGCAACTGAGCGTCTTTTTGGCTCCAAACTGCACGATAACACGCCCGCCCACCACCACGTTGTCATTCAGCTCATACGGCACACGGTACGTGTAGAGCCGGGGCAGCGGCAGGGGCAGAATAACGTCGGCGAACAGCGTCACCCGGTCGGCTGCGGGCGCGGCGGCAGGGGAGATAAAATCAAGCGTGAAACTCAAAACAGCAGCGGAAAGGGGGCGGATAGTAAAGATAGCAGGGCCGGCGCTGGGGCACAGCGCGGCGCTACAAGGCCGCCAGGGCTTCCGCCACGCTGTAAACCGGCGCCAGGCAGGCCCGGTTCCGGCAGATGTACACGGCCGTGCGCCCCGCGGCGTCGGGCTTAAGGTGCCGGAGGAGCGGCAGGTCCGAACCCGTTTTGGTGCCCGCTATTACCGTGTCAAACAAAAAATGCCGGCTAAGTTCCTGACGAAAAGCGTGGGCCTCCGGACCGATGATGACAATTTCGGCACCCGGTCGTAGCAGCGCCGCGTACAGTGCGGCCCAGTTGGTGAGGTGCTGGGGTTCCTTCACCACCAAATGACGAATCTGGGCCAGCATGGAGGCAGCTAGGTCCGAGTAGCGGGCGTTTTCCAGATGGCGGCCCAGGCGGTGCAGATTGTGCGCCATCACCGAGTTCGACGCGGGAATCACGTTGTCGAACAGCTCTTTTTTGCGGGCAATGAGCGGTTCAGCGCGGCTGTCGGTGTAGAAAAACTGTATTTCGGTGGGGTCGAAAAAGTTGCTCAGCGCGTACTCCGTCAATTCTTCCGCTTCGCGCAGCCACGTTTCCGCAAAGCTTACTTCGTAGAGGCTGATGTAGGCCTGGATGACCAGGGCGTAATCTTCCAGAAAGCCGCTGATGCTGGGGTGGCCGTTTTTGGAGGTTCGAAACAGGCGGGCGCCCTCCCGCAGATTGTTCTGGATGAAGCGAGCGTTGTGCTCGGCCATTGTCAGGAATTCCGGTTCGGCAAATGCCCGGTAGGCATCGGTGAGGCCCTGGAGCATGAGAGCATTCCAGCCGGTCAGGACTTTGTCGTCGAGGCCGGGGCGGACGCGGGTGGCGCGTACGGCCATGACTTTTTGCTTCCAGCCCGTTACCCGTTCCGCCACCGTGCCGGGCGTCAGCTGGTGGGTGGCGGCAAAGTCCTCGTCGGTTTGGCGGCGATGCAAAATGTTGCGGCCGTGCTCCCAGTTGCCGGCCGCCGTGCAGTTGTAATAATCGGAGAAAATCGGCTCCTCGGCTCCAATGATTTCGCGCAACTCGCCCTTGGTAAAGACGTAGAACCGGCCTTCCTCGCCCTCGCTATCCGCATCGAGCGACGAATAAAAGCCGCCCTCCGCATTGGTCAGCTCCAGGCGAATGAACTCCACGGTATCGTAGACGACGTCGCGAAACAGCCCGTTGCGTGTTATCTGGAACGCCTCGCTGTATAGGCTCACCAGCTGGCCATTGTCATACAGCATTTTCTCGAAATGCGGTGCCAGCCACTCCGCATCTACCGAATAGCGGGCAAAGCCGCCGTGCGCCTGGTCGTAAATGCCGCCCCAGGCCATTTCGCGCAGCGTCAGCACCGTTTGGTCCAGCAGCACCTGGCTGCCGCTCACTGCGTGTGCCCTCAGCAAAAAGCGCCAGATGCTGGGCATCGGAAACTTCGGCTCCCGGTTCATGCCGCCCCGCTCGCGGTCAAATTTTACCCCCAGGTTGTAGGTCAAAAGCTTAAATTCCTCATCTGAAACGCCGCCCTCCCCCAGTTGGCCCTGGTACTTCTGCAGCTCGCTGCTCCCGATGACTTCCATAAACCGCTCGGCCGACTGCTCCAGCTCCACCCGGTGCTCGCCGGCGTAGGCTTCGCCGATGTTCTGGAGCAGCTTTAGCCAATTGCCCTGGGAGAAGTAGGTGCCGCCATAAAAGGGTTTGGCCTCCGAGGTTAGGAATACGTTGAGGGGCCAGCCGCCCTGCAAGCCCATGGCGTGCAGCGCATCCATGTAAATCTGGTCCACGTCGGGCCGCTCTTCCCGGTCCACTTTGATGCAGATGAAATGGCCATTCATGACCGCGGCCACAGCTTCGTTTTCGAAGGATTCCCGTTCCATTACGTGGCACCAGTGGCAGGCCGCGTAACCGATGCTCACCAGAATAGGCTTTTGTTCCACCTGCGCCCGGCCCAACGCCTCCGGACCCCATGGGTACCAGTCCACAGGGTTGTAGGCGTGCTGCTGCAAGTAAGGACTGGTTTCCTGAGCAAGACGGTTAGGCAACTGCGAAGCGTGGTCCATAACAATGAGGAAGAGCTAAAACACCAAACCCGGCCATTGTAGCCGGGTTTGGGAGTAAGTAGCCGTTTGAAAAAAGCTAGTTGTCAGTTGCTCGTTGTCAGCTAGGAAAATATCAAAATCTGACATGTCAATGAGTAACTGCCAACTAAAATTAAGCGGGTTTTGCCGGCTTGCGGGGAACCTTGGGCTTTGCCGCCACGGGTTTTTCAGCAACTATTGGTTTGGCCTTGGCGGCGGCTTTGGTTTTAGGCTTTGCCGCGGGTTTGGCTTTGGCAGCGGGCGTTGCTTCAGGCTTTGCCGCAGGGCTGGCTTTGGGTTTAGCCGCGGGCTTGGGCTTGGCGGCAGAGGCGGTTTTCTTTGCTGCCGGAGCCTTTTTTGGTGCTTTTGCGTCAGCCACGGGGGGCGTCGGCTTAGCGTCTGGTAATGGAGTTGGCGCTACGGTTTTCTTAGCAGCCATCTTCCTGGGAGCGGGCACTTTTTCAGAAAGCGTCTTTTCCGCCGGCGCTACTTTGGTGGCAGGAGTCTGTTTTACGGGGGCTTTAACGGGCGCGTTCGCTTCTATCAGGGATGCTGCAGAGCCCATCATGCGGCCCGCCGCCACCTGCGTGCGGAGCTGGAGCGCATCAGACACCGGAATAACGGGCGTATCGATGGCCGGCTTTTCAGCTCTGGCTCCGCTCACTGCCCGCTTTGCCCGCTGGGAGCGCCCCGCTGGAGCGGCATCCGAAACCGTAATTTCGGTCGGGGCAACGGATGCCGTCACAAGAAGTGTTTCAGCGGCTACTTCAGCTGCGAGAGGCTGCTTTCCACGCTGGTTGCGGGTATCGGCTGGCTCACCTGTTGCCTCTACGGCACTGGGAAGGTTTTCCGCATTGCCATTGGTCGTCGGGGAGGCTTCGATAACGGAGCGCGGTACCTCGGTGCCGGTTGCTTCCCTGTCACTGGCAGGTGCGGTGCCTTTTCTGCCGTGGTTGCGACTGTTACGGGACTTTTGAGGAGCGACGGCTGGTGCGTCCAACGCCGCTACCGGGGCCTCAGCCTGTGGTGCATTCGCTGCCAAAATTGCTGCTACGGGCTCCGCAGGTATGGCCGAATCTGGAGCTGCGGTAGAACCGGCCGCAAACAACTCCTTACGCTGCACGCGCCCAGTCTCATTGCGGCGCCCGCCTCTTTGCACCGGTGCCGGGTTGGTGTCCGAAGTCTGTTGGGCTTCTGATGGGTCGCTGGCAGTGGTGCCAAGGGCGTCCGCATCTGCTTCCCGCAAGCCAGTGCCGGATTCGCCTTCCGGCATAATCTCGCCAGAGGCCAGGCGTAGCGCGTTTTTGCGGGCGGTTCTTTTGGCGCCGCCCCGTGAGCGTCGCTTTTTCTTTTTCGCGGTTTCATCCGTTCCCGCTTCGTTGTTCGCGGCTTGCTCCAAACTTTCTTCGGCCCGGCCCAGCTCAGAGGGGACAAACACTACCGTCAAATCAGTACCAGCGGTTTCCGACTGGTCCTGAACCAGAGAAGCAGCCACCTGAAACTGCTCGTTCTCGGAAGGCGTCTGCGGTTGGCCTTTGCCTCGGCCATCGCGGCGGCCACGTTCGGGCCGGGCCGGCCGCGCCGCGCGCTGCGCCCGGAATTCTTCCGGCGACAAGCACGGCGGCCTCTCTTCAACAAGCGCAGCCACTGGCGTAAGCGGAGCCATGGCAGAATCGGAGCGGGCAGCCCCGGCATCCTCGCCGATGTCAATCCGCTCTTCATCGTCCTCCAGAATAACTACGGGTTCCGGCTGCTTCGGTACCGGCAAAGCCATTATTCTGGCGCGTACATCGTTCAGCTCAGTAGTCACTTCCACTCGGCGCAAGCTCAGCTGCTCCAGCTTTTCCATGGTATTCACCAGAAACTGCCGGTGCTCGGGGGCACCTTCGTGCAGCGGGCGGTGCCCCAGCGACTGCCGAACGGCTGCCCATTCCTTCCGGAACCGACCGAAATCCGCATCGAAATACGTTCGGGCAAACTTATCCCAAACGTATTCCTCCG
>JAYSZD010000126.1:0-5303 GCA_043738185.1 Hymenobacter sp.
CCCGCGCCATTAATGCGACCCGACCGGCGCGGGGACGCGGACTACACAGTCCGCGCTACATCCTACGGCGCAACAGCAGTAAGTAAAACTTCGAAGAAAAGAACGTGCTGCTCATTTGGCATCTGCGGAGTCGAAGCGTCTCGCGTGCAGTCACTAATTAAACGATTGGTTTACTACCACATGCGAGATGTTTCGACAAGTTCAGCATGACGTTCAATTTATTTTTCAGATAAGCTCCCAAGGACAAATTCTAAATGCTGCCCGAATACTTACGCACGGCCCATTCCACGGTCAGAAAGGCAAGAATCAGGAAAAAAAGCCACTTCAGATTTATCAGATCCTTCAGCTCCTCTTCGGCGGTGATGACGGGCTTGTAGTTGGCCTTCAGAATGTCCTGCGCCAGCTTGTCGAACTGCGCCGGGTAGTAGAGCTGCGCGCCGCTGCGCCGCGCGAGCTGCGCCAGTAAGTTGTGGTTGGCCCGCGATTCCAGCGCCTCCAGAGGCTGCGACTGCACCAGCAGCTCGCCCGCGTCCTGCTGCGGCTGGCCGCCGAGCGTGGCCCGGGCCTGGTAGCGGTAGAGGCCCTCCGGCAGCGGCCCCAGACGCAGCGGCGACCCGTCCTCGGGGTTGGCTAGGCTGAAACGTCGCACGCGCTTTTGCTCGTCGGTAAGGGTGAGGTCGATGGTTTGGTTGTAGAGGCGCTCAAAGACAGCGTTGTAGGTTTCAGCGCCCAGCGTCACATCGTCCTGAGTGCCGAAGCTTTCCTGCGTGGGGTACACGTCGAGGCGCTTTTTGTTGGCATTCTGGGTCAGGAGCTGGAGCGTGCGAATAATGAGCCGGTCGTAGGCCTCGGGTTTTTCGTCGTGCTCCACGGCCTCATTCAGACGCCACTGCCAGCTGCCGTCAGTGAGGAGCGTGCCCTGGCGGCGCTCGGTCGGACCACCGAAAACCAGCAGCGGCTTTTGCGTGGCCACCCGGCCCACGCGCTGCCACAGCGCGGCTTCGGCCCCCGGCCCGAGGCGGTAGTCGCCAAACGGTACGGGGCTGGGCGGGTAGGCGGCGTAGCGGCGGGCCGTCTCCTCATCGGTAGCAAAGCGCGTGAAGCCAGGATTCGGCAGCGGCGTCACCTCATCGGTCTGGGAGCCTCGGGCCTGAATAGTGAGGCCCGTCCCCAATTGGTTGTAAGCGCCTAAGTCGGATTGCGCCCCGATAACGAAGAGCGCAGGCGTCCTTTTGGCTTTCACCTGAGCCAGAATGTCATTGCCCAGCCCGCCCTGGGCCGGCAGCTGGTGCAGAATGGCCACATCAAAATCGGTCCCGGCGCGGAGCGGCGCCACGCCGGGCAGCGCCAGGGTCAGGTCGAAGTTGTCGTTGGCCAGAATGGCGGCGCGCAGGGCCTTCAAATCGGGGTGGGGCGCGGCCCCGGCCAGCAGCACGCGCAGCTTGCCTTTCACAATCTCGATGAAAGCCGTGCGGGCGTTGTTAAGCTCGGTAAATTCGCCGGGCTGGGGCACCACGCGCACCTCGTAGCGCCGCTTGCCGGGGGCGGGCGCCGTAATTTGGAAGGTGGTTTTGGTCCGGCGGCGACCAGCCGGCAGCGCCACGCGGCGGCTGTCGAGTACCCGGTTGCCCTCGCGCAGCTCCGCCATGGCCGTGCCGCCGGCGTAGCCTTCAAAACCCAGCTCCGCTTCCACAGGAAACTTATTGCCGCTGAACGCCACCCGGTTGTAGGTGAGGCCGGTCAGGCGCAAGTCGCGTTTAGGCACCGTGTCGCCCACTGCCACAGTGTAGATAGGGAAGTTGTAATCGGAGTTGTTGGGGCTGCGGCCCTGGTTCACCAGGCCGTCGCTCAGCAGCACCACGCCGGCCAGGTTGCGGCCGGTGTAAGCGTCGCGGGCGCCGGCCAGCAGCTGGTCAATATCAGTGGCCGCGGCGCCGAAGCGCAGCGAATCGGGCCGGGCCGGGCGGCCGGGTGTGGGCGTGAGCGTGCGGGTTTCGACGGTGAAGCCCTGACCGCGCAGGGTTGCGGCAAGGCCGGTGAGGCCGGTAGTGGCTTGGCTCAGCACGGGTTTGGGGGTGAAGAGTCCGACCGATTGCGAGTTGTCAACCGCCAGCACGATGGTGGGCGGCTCGGTACGCGTGGTGGTGCTTTTGAGGAACGGGGCCAGCAGCAGGTAGCACAGAAAGCTGACCACGGCGAAGCGCAATGCCGCCAGCGCGTAGTTCAGATTCCGGCTCCATGGCGCCTGGGCCGAGTACTGCAAAGCCGCGTAGCCCGCGCCCACGGCCAGGCAAAGCAGGATAAACCAGGAGGAATATTGAGTGGTCAGCAAACGAAAATCGGCTAGAATCAGGCTAAAGGTCGGCAGCAGCGGCCAAGGTTACAGCCCGCCGCCGGTTAACGGCGGAGTACCGTAACCAGTTCGGGGCTGTTAAAGATGCTGACCGGCGAAATTACGGTTTCATTTAGCGGCAGGCGCTTGCCGTACCGTTCGCGCAGCTTGGTCTGCACCGCCGGGTGGCTCAGGTCAAAGTCGCGGAGTTGCTGGAGTTTTTCCAGCTTCCGGCCAATTCCCCGCTCGTACACTTTCCAGATGAGCTCGGAGCAATAAATCCGGTCATCGGCCCAGCCAA
Organism: Hymenobacter sp.; assembly: GCA_043738185.1. GTDB lineage: Bacteria > Bacteroidota > Bacteroidia > Cytophagales > Hymenobacteraceae > Hymenobacter. The sequence goes on from JAYSZD010000126.1 coordinate 2,634, forward strand.
AATACAGGTCGTAGCTGTGGCCCAGCATGGGCTTCCCGGCGGCTTTGAGGCGGGCCAGCGCGGCCGGCGTCAGCACGGTATCCGCATCGCGCAGCCGCTTCGTCACGAAGTGGCCGCCCTGGCCCCGCGCCACCCATGCGGCCAGCGGGGTGCGCTTCACCGGCTGCACGGCTTCAAACACCTGCCATTGGCCCGCCTGCCGGTACACAATGCCGCAGTGGCTCCAGGCCGAATGCGTGGCCAGCTGAATGGCCCGGCTCTGGGCCGACTGCGAGGTGTGGAAAATCAGGTCGCCGTCGCGCAGCTCGGGCGCGATTTGGGCCGTAGCAGCTTCCGCGGTGCGGTGGCTTTGGAAGCGGAGCAGCTTGCGATGCATGCGCGGGTAAGCGGCGAAGGCGAGGCCGGCGAGGAGGAGAAAGGGGAGGAGCCAGCGGTTCATTGTGATTTATATCCTATGTTTCATGACGGAAATCAGGTATCACTCACATGACACAAATCAGCAGCCAGCGGAACAGTTCTAACACGGGACTGCGCGAAGCGACCGAACAATTGTATAGAGCATTTGCAAAATATCCATCAAATCCTAATATGGATATCAGCCCATTGTTTCAAGACCAACTTGCTCTGTGGAATCAACTTATAGCTTCAAAGCCTCTCCGAGAACTTTCGATTGAGGACCTCGAGAATTATTCTTTTAAAGCGATGACGACTTGGGGAGATGTCCGGGACTTCAAGCATTTTTTGCCCCGCATATTTGAGTTGCTTGCGGAGTTGCCAAACGACATGCATGGTTTGGATGAATGGGTGACCTTAAACAAGCTCAACTACGGCGATTATAAAAGTTGGCCAAAGAATGAGCAGGAGGTAGTGCATCGGTTCTTGATAGCATTTTGGCAAAAGCTTTTGCTAGAACCTTCGGATGCTATCAATGCCTATTTTGACAATTGTTTCCCTGCCATTGCTAATGTCTATCCAGATTTCAATCAAATGCTGCAGTTCTGGACAGCAGCTGACAATCAGCATGCTAGCCGCCGTTTGGCTAGCTTCGTTTGTAGAAATGAAAAAAAGGTGCTGAAGAAACAGGTCCTGCCCGGATATGAGGTTATGCCTCATCAAGGGAAATTATTCCTGATGTGGTTGAGAAGTCCCGCAGTGCTTGATAAGTTAAAGCAGACCGCGCCATCAGAATCCTACCCACACATTAATGTGGAGCTGATTTCTGTAATAAAGCAGTTGGAACAATCGTTATAAGTTGGCGCGGTCTACCATCTTCAATCAGATTTACGTCAGCATCCCGCCATCCACTTGCAATACCTGCCCGCTGATGTAGCTGGAATCGTCCGACGCCAGAAAAGCGGTGGCGCGGGCCACGTCTTCCGGGGTGCCGCCGCGCCGGAGCGGGATGGCCTTGCGCCACTCGTCTACCTGCTTGGGGTCGAGGGCGTCGGTCATTTCGGTTTCGATGAAGCCGGGGGCAATGGCGTTGCAGCGGATGTTGCGCGAGCCCAGTTCCAGCGCCACCGATTTGGTGAAGCCGATGATGCCGGCCTTGCTGGCCGCGTAGTTGGCCTGCCCGGCGTTCCCCTTGATGCCCACCACGCTGGTCATGTTGATGATGGAGCCGGCTTTGGCGCGCATCATGGGCTTGGTGGCGGCTTTGGTGAGATTAAATACCGATTTCAAATTCACGTTCATCACGTTGTCCCACTGCTGCTCGCTCATGCGCATGAGCAGGCCGTCCTGCGTGATGCCGGCGTTGTTGACGAGGATGTCGAGCTTGCCAAAATCGGCGATGACGTCCTCAATCAGCTTTTCGGCCTGGGCGTAGTCGGAGGCGTCGGAGCGGTAGCCTTTGGCTTTGGTGCCGTGGGCCGAAAGCTCGGTTTCCAGGGCCTGGCCCTTTTCGACGGAGGAGAGGTAGGTAAAAGCCACTTGGGCGCCCAGTTGGGCAAAATGTGCCGCGATGGCGCGGCCAATTCCTTTGGAAGCGCCCGTTACGAGGGCCACTTTTCCGGTCAGCGTTTGAGTCATGGGGGCGAAGGTAACGAGGCAGAACATGCTTTGGCTTGTTCCCGCCCGCAAATCCTATCAAAGCAAAGTGGCAGTTTGGTCCGCAGGATGCGGCATCTTTGTGGGGCGCAAGCTAAAGCGTGCGCTACCATTCAATGCTTCATCACGATATCTGCATTCTGGGCGCGGGCCCCGGCGGCGCCACCGCCGCCCTGCACCTGGCCAACGCCGGCCACCCTTGTTTACTGCTGGACCGCGCCGCTTTTCCGCGCGACAAAGTGTGCGGCGATGCCCTGAGCGGCAAAGTCCTGAGCGAGCTGAAGCGCATCGACGAAAAGCTGACCGGCCAGCTGGCCGCCGCGCCCATGCAGGTGCCCAGCTGGGGCATCGATTTCTTCGCCCCCAACGGCCAGCAGCTCGGCATTCCCTTCAAGCCCAACTTCGACAAAAATTCCGACCGTGCCGCCGGCCACGTGGCCAAGCGCATTGATTTCGATAATTTCCTGGTGGAAGAAGTGCGGCAGCGGCCGACAATCGACTTCCGCGAAAACGTGGACGTGGCCCGCACCGAGCGCACCGCCACCGGCTGGCTGCTCCTCAACAAAGCCGGCCAGGAAATTGCCACCTGCCGCATCCTGCTGGTGGCAAACGGCGCCCAGT